>JANQSK010000442.1 GCA_028284105.1 Anaerolineae bacterium | reverse complement strand
ACCATTGTGCCTGAAGAGTTGCATCTCAATCCATTATCACACGAATTGGTAGCGGAATTTTCAGTCACTGAAATGACGGACTCAACCTCCGGTGAGGTTGCCAATCGTTAAAGCGTCATCCTGATTTAGTTATCAAATCAAAAAGCCCCTTCGTAATTTGAAGGGGCTTTTTTTATTCTTTTACTTTTTTTAGCGGTTAATTTTCTAACCAATGTGCACAGTTAAGACCTGTTAATTTTTCGAGCTGAAGAATATCATCTCGATAAAAGTCCCGTAGACGCTGGGCAATCTCTTGTGGCAGCTCGGGTGCTTTGGTTAAGTTAGAATCTCGCGCATTTCGATAAGCTTTGCGCGCCGAGTTAGGCATAAACGGCCGTAAAATCTTCACCACCCCACTGCTCCGTACCGTGCGAATCGTGCGATACATCATGGCTGAAAGCGCGCTCTTGGGCACGCCCCCTTTATTCTGATCAACCTGACTTAAATCAGGCACAAAGTCAGTATCAACACCCACAAAAGAATAAATCGAGTGGACTGTTGGCTCAACGCGCTTGATTAAATCTTCAAATAAGATGACTTTGATTTGTTCAGGCTTAAACACATCGTACCAATTCTTGAGATAATTGAAGTAGCAATATCGTTCAACCCGTCGCTCGTCAAACCCAAACGCCTCTTCTACAGGGCGCTGTTCACGATTGGCACGCACATCCATCATATAAGAGGAGTAGGCACTTTTGACAGGATCTCTCAAGCTAAAGAGCAGCTTGACCTCTGGAATTGTTTCATGGATTTTCTGAGGCGCGAATTGGCTTGCCAAGTAGTTTGGCGATGCTTCCCCAAACGCGACTTCATCAGTGACAGGCGCAAAGGCTGCTTTGTATTCATCTAAGGTTTTGATAGGAAAAGCTGAGCCATTTTCAAGACACCAGGGATCATTAACATCATAGGCAAAGTAGCGTAGCTCTTTCCGCTCGGCCATAAAAATTTGAGGATGTTGTTTTAAATAGTGGTAAAGGGTGGTGGATCCCCCTTTTAATGCCCCGCCAACGATAAGATTTGGCAATCTTCCTTGATGACTCATGAAATCGTTCCTTCTAGATGTTCAAACTTTAGTTGTGAAACCCAAAAGTATCTTATAAAAGAATTGGCTCAGTTTTGGTTTTCACCGACTGAATTTCACATTTCTGAACTGATTTATTTCAACTTATTTTGTGAAATTGTCATAGCATTATAAATCATCTGAACTTACGTGGGATATTACGTAAAAAGCAAAAAGGGCCTCGCAAATTGCGAGGCCCTTTTTTAATTATTGTGATTTAATTTTTAAAACTTTTTGTGATTTACCTAAATCTATCTTATTTTTCGTGGAGTCCCATGTCAGGTGCCGCATCACGATTGTTGCCAAAGAAGTCTGTTGATACGTTGGCTTGTGAGGTACCACCACTTACGGCCATTGAGTTTGCGCTTAATTCAAATGAATCTGCTGTCACTTGACCTGCTTTCACAACAAAGTTAGGCTCAACGAATTGGGCATCACCAATCATGTCGCTTGCACCTTGTGCATTGGTTGGCGGGGTGCTTGACCACAGATTGTTGTTCAGATAGAGACCTGAGCCACCGTTGACGTATGCTACACGGGTGTCACCTTCAACCTGCACAATGTTGTTCACAATTTGTACGTTTTGGTTGTTGTCAGACAAGAGGTTCAAACCTGTTGCTGATTTGTCTTCACGTTTTGAACGGATATCAACAATGGTGTTGTGAGCAATTGTAATGTCACGTAATAAGTAGTTTGGCTTGGTATTCCAGATGCTCACACCGTCACGACAGCCAGTAATCAGGTTGTTCACGATTTCAACATTGCGGGTCACGATACCACCGTCAAACTGAAGCTCGTTAGCGAGGACGATACCGTGGGTATAGTTTGCGCTACGGTCAAAATCTGGGTTACCGGTACAGTACACAACATTACGTTGAATCACTGCATCTTCAAGACGATGGACATAGATTTGTAAGGCGCGGTTGTCCCATACGATGTTGTCTTCGACAATGATATTGCTTGAACCATGTTGGGTTGATGGCATAATGCCTTCGGTCCAGTTTTCGTGCACATGATTTTTACGGTAGATGGCATGGTTGGTGTTGTTACCAGAGATTGCTCCTGGCCAGCCTAATACGGTACTTGAGCGGTCATATGGTGCGAAGTTACCAGCATGGTACACGTCGTTACCTTCTACTAAAACGTGGTCTGCATGATAAAGAAGGATAGCTGCGCCGCGAATGTCATGGACGATGTTGTTGGTAATGTCGATGTGTTGCGGACGGCCGTTTCCGTTGTAGACACGGATACCGCGACCTAATGATTCAGTGATTT
>JANQSK010000429.1 GCA_028284105.1 Anaerolineae bacterium | reverse complement strand
CAAAGACGGATTCTCCTCCCCAGCCGCCAGGAATGTAAAAACGGCCGTTTATGACCACACCTCGATTTTCTGACCGTGGCGTTGGCATCATACCTACTTCTTCCCAAGCGGGCTCAGCTGCTTCAGGCTCAGCATCATCCTCACCTTCATCACTAAAATCAACGAGACAATCATCACACTGAATGTTTGCCACATCATTTCCAACGGCTAAATCAGCCACCCAATCACGAAACAGCACGCCATCAACCTCACGGCTGTAAAAACTGCTGCTCGGCATGATGCAGTGAATATTGCCATCAGCTGTGTATGAGCGGAAGTTGGAAGATTCAGCATGAATGTCTGAAATGGCATTGGCAAGAGCAGGCGCAAAGGTATCGGCCGTTTCCCCGCCGGCAGTATGGTAACGCACCTGCACGTTATCAAGTTCCGTGTTGTATTGAGAAAAACGATAATCGGGATAGTAGTTTGCCACAGCGTTGTAAAAATCAGCCATCGTAAAAGCAGCTGGATCAAATGCCTCAATAGCAGGAATCCAGTCTGGTAGCGTGTGGTGTGAACCATAAATAGAGTCGGCGTTGGTTGGTTGATCAAACAAAAAGCCAAGCGAGTCACCCAACTGAACCACTTCGGCGTTTGGATAGTTGTGAATGATGTGAGGGGTGGCACGAATTGAGCCAATGCTCCCTGCGCTACAGCCCGTCACAAAAATCGATTCAGGGTCCATCACATTGGCAAAGGTCCAATCGAGGGCTGAACTCAAATTTACGAACCCGTGATGGTAAATTTCGATACTTTCGCCATCGCTTTTTTCATACGTTTGGATGTTGTCACCAAGATAAATATCGCCCGTGCAGGACGGGACGTAGACGGCATGATAATCTGCAAAGGGGTTCTGGGGGTTGTTGAAATCGAGGACGCCTGCTCGAAGACTGGGAGCATCGTTGGCACCCACTGAGGCATCATAGAAGTTGCTCCCAACTTGGCAGGTGTCTCCGCTCCAACAGCCGCCTCCTCCTTGAAAGTAAACAAGTAGCTTGTTGATATTCCCCGGCTTGACCCAAAAGGAAAATTCAGTGTTGTGCGCGCAGCGAGCATCACCACCGGGGCTAATTTCTGTCCACCCATCAGGCATGTCGATGATTGAGGATACGGCCGTTTCAATTTCAGGTGTTTCAATTTCAGGTGTATTTGTGGGTGGAACGGCCGTGTCTTCTGTTTGGGTTTCAACTTCAACTGGAGATGCTGTCGGAGATGATTCAGTTGAGGTTGGGGCTGCTCTTGAGCAACTAATGAGCAGGAATAAGATTAAAAGTAGAGCTAAGATTTTTTTCATTTGTTATCTCCTTGTTGAAAACCAAACAACCGCTTCGATCGGTCATGTTGAGCTTGTCGAAACATCGCTGTGACTTTTGTATGACAAATAGTCAATTGGCATGAGTCCTTTTTGCCAATTAAGATTTATTATGAGTTAGGTGTCAGCGATCTTTCGACTTCGCTTCTAACGATTTAAATTGGCAGCACATCATGGTCGCTTCGCTCAAGATGACTGGATGAAAGCTATTCGGTTTGCATGGCCGCCATAACGGGCCAATCGTAGAGACCGATACGGCCGATAAATTCAAAACCGCCGTTCCCATCTGACAGATAAATAAGTGAATCCCCTTCTTCAAAGGTGTCATCAAGGCCCACTCGGTCACGAATGGTGCCAATGTGAGCGACGATAAATATGTTGGTTCCTGGTTCTGGTTCGGTAGCTAACCACTCCGTGAGGGTGGCGTGCAAATCGGTACGCAGGATGATTTTAGGAACCCCAAAGGCCAATACGGCCGTTTCCACCGTGCGGCAATATTGGGTGCTGAT
>JANQSK010000423.1 GCA_028284105.1 Anaerolineae bacterium | reverse complement strand
GAATCACTTTCTTTGAGAAATTGCTCAATAAAAAGAATACACATTTGAGTGGTGGGATGTAGGCCAGTCCCAAAAGCCATACCTGGATCTAAGGTAAGCACAACATCATCTTCTTTCAGATCAGAGGCTTCGGGATCATCCATATCGATCCAACTGGGTTGAATCCAAACTTGTTGACCAATTCGAAAAGGTTTGTAATGGCTTTTCCAAGCGTTGGCCCAATCCTGCTCTTTCAGTAAATGAAAAGTTGGCGGGGGAATCGGATAGAGACGCCCAAGATAGTGTAAGGCATCTTCAATTTGAGTTCTTTTTTGGGGTGTGTCGTCTTCTTTTGGAACGTAAATTTTGACTGTGACTGTGGATTCAAGGGCATCAGGGTCAGCAGTGGTCATATCACCTAACTGCTCTAGGACCACCCCTTCACTGTAGGCATACGGCCGTAATGTTTCAGCAACGGCTTCAGCTCCCTCACCGTCTGTAATTACCCGAACTTCTAACCAATCCATGCTAGAAGCCTAAAGCATCACGAATTTGATTTAAGAAGCCACGTTCTGGCTGAGCAACCACTTCCTTACCAAGCGTTTTTGAGAGCTGGCTGAAGAGCTCACGTTGCTCATCAGTCAACTTCTTAGGAATAGAGACTTGAATGACAATGTGCTGATTGCCTCGCCCCATGGGGGACCCGCGTCCTGACCGATCGAGTCGTGGAACCCCTTTTTGCCTTAATTTGATGACATCCCCTGATTCCGTTCCTGGATGAATGGTGATTTCTTCTTCACCATCGAGCGTAGGGACTTTGACTTCATCACCCAAGGCGGCTTGAGCCACATTGATCTGTAAATCGAGCCAAATATCATCTCCACGGCGTTTGAAGTATTTGTGGTCATCATCATGGAGCACCACAAAGAGATTACCAGGAGGCCCACCGTTTACACCAGGGCCGCCTTCACCTGTTATGCGGATTTGGGTATCGCTATCAACGCCAGGAGGAACAGTCACTTTCTTGGTGCGTGTGGCGGTGACTTGTTTACGGCCGTTACATGTTTTACAAGGATTTTTGATCTCTTCGCCTGTGCCTTCACAAACCGCACAGGTTGTTACATTCACAAAGGACCCAAGAATAGACTGTTGAACGCGACGAACTTCCCCAGTTCCGCTACAGGCTGAACAAGTCACAGGGGAGGTGCCTGGTTCTGCACCTGAGCCCGTGCAAGTCGGACAGATTTCAGGCCTCGAGACTTCAAACTCTTTTTCTGTACCAAATACGGCTTCTTCAAATGAGATTTTCAAATCGTAGCGTAAGTCAGCACCACGACGTGGCCCGCGTCGACGGCGAGAGCCGCCGGCTTGCCCAAAGCCGCCACCGAAGAACTCTTCAAAGATGTCGGCTACGCTGCCAAAGCCACCTTCGAAGCCTGAGAATCCGCCATCACCTGAGACGCCCGCATGGCCAAAGCGATCATATCGCGCCCTTTTATCGCCATCAGATAAGATTTCATAAGCCTCATTGACTTCTTTAAATCGTTCCGCTGCATCTGGTGCGTCACTGACGTCAGGGTGAAATTGGCGTGCTTTTTTCCGAAATGCCTTCTTGATATCTGCTTCAGAAGCATTTCGGTCTACGCCTAATAGTTCGTAATAATCTCGTTTATTTTCAGCCATAGTTTGGTGATAGTTATTCGGCTATCAGTGATCAGAATGTGGGTAGCACCTCAATTTAACTTGAAAAGCTACCCACTCTTTACTAATTGTCCGCTATTGTGTTGCTAATTATGCGTCGCTAAATTCGCCTTCGATGACGTCTTCATCAGGAGCGTCACCGCCATCTGCTGGGCCAGCACCAGGTTCTCCTGGCGCGCCCGCATCACCGGCTTGGTACATTGCTGCACCGGCTTCTTGGATAACGGCTTGGAGCTGAGCGGATGCTGTTTGCATGCCGTCTAAGTCATCGTTTTGAATGGCTGCTTTCAAAGCATCAACTTGGCTTTGAATCGCGGCTTTCTTGTCTTCTGGGATTTTGTCCCCATTGTCAGCAATAAACTTCTCTGCGCTATAAACGGCCGTGTCTGCATTGTTGCGAGCTTCAACACCCTCTTTTCGTTTAGCATCATCTGCCGCGTGTTGTTCCGCATCCTGAACCATTTTATCGATTTCATCATCGCTCAAACCACTCGAAGGCATAATTTGCATCGACTGTTCGTTGTTTGTGGCTTTATCTTTTGCGGTGACATTCAAAATACCATCAGCATTGATGTCAAACGTTACCTCGATTTGAGGAACGCCACGAGGAGCAGGGGGGATGTTATCTAAAATAAATTGACCTAAGCTCTTGTTATCAGCTGCCATTGGACGTTCACCTTGTGTGACGTGAATTTCCACTTTGGTTTGGCTATCAGCGGCTGTTGAGAATACTTGGCTTTTCTTTGTTGGGATGGTCGTATTGCGGTCAATCAAAGGTGTTGCCACACCACCCAATGTTTCAATGCTCAAGGTTAATGGCGTTACATCCAAAAGAAGGACATCTTTAACATCGCCACCAAGTACACCTGCTTGGATAGCAGCACCGATACCAACAACCTCATCAGGATTCACACCCTTGTGAGGCTCACGGCCGAAGAATTGCTTAACGGCTTCTTGAATAGCTGGCATACGGGTCATACCACCCACGAGAACGACCTGAGTGATTTCACCCATAGAAAGACCTGAATCTTTGAGTGCTTGTTTACAAGGCTCAATTGAGCGTTTCACCAAGTCATCTGCCAACTGTTCAAATTTAGCGCGTGAAAGCGTTAAGTTTAAATGTTTTGGACCACTTGCATCTGCTGTGATGTAAGGCAAGTTGATTTCAGATTGCATTGTGGTAGATAGTTCGATTTTTGCTTTTTCAGCGGCTTCACGAAGACGTTGTAAAGCTTGACGGTCATTACGAAGGTCAATACCTTGATCCATTTTGAACTGTTCAGCGGCCCAGTCAATAATTTTCAAGTCGAAGTCATCCCCACCAAGGAAGGTGTCACCGTTGGTTGATTTAACTTCAAATACGCCGTCGCCAACTTCCAAAATGGAGATATCAAAAGTACCACCACCAAGGTCGTAAACGGCAATCATTTCATCTTTGTCGCTACCTAAACCGTATGCAAGAGAAGAGGCGGTTGGTTCATTAACGATGCGCAATACTTCCAAACCGGCAATCTTACCTGCATCTTTGGTTGCTTGTCGTTGGCTGTCATTGAAATAAGCTGGAACGGTAATAACCGCTTGGGTGACTGGTTGGCCAAGATAAGCTTCAGCATCTGTTTTGATTTTTTGCAAAATCATGGCTGAAATTTCAGGTGGCGAATATTCGCGTTCGTTCATAACGACACGAACATCACCGTTTGGTGCTTTTTTCACTTCGTATGGCACATATTTGATAGCCCGTTCAACTGCGGGATCGTCAAATTTGGTTCCCATAAATCGTTTTACAGAAAAGACGGTGTTTTCTGGGTTAACGACTGCTTGTCGTTTGGCAACCTGGCCAACTAAACGTTCGCCAGTTTTTGAGTTGGTGGCGACGATAGAAGGGAAGATACGACCACCCTCTGCACTTGGAATGACAGTGGGTTCGCCGCCTTCCATGACGGCTGCTACAGAGTTTGTTGTTCCTAAATCAATACCAATTATTTTTGACATTTGTTTTAATCCTCAACCTATTGGGAAATCACGACGAGAGACGGCCGTATTACTTGGTCGCCAATCATATATCCTTTTTGCATTTCACGAATCACGACTTCACTATCATATTCATCCGAAGGTTCCATCGTAATCGCTTCATGCATATTCGGGTCAAATGGTTCACCTACTGCTTCAATAGGTTTCACATCGAAATTTTCTAGAATCGTTATCATTTTCTTTTGGACAAGCTGAATGCCTTCAAACCAGTTATCTTCTGCCACAGATTGGGGAACATTTTCAACGGCCCGATCTAAATCATCGATAGCGGGAAGAATCTTACCAGCTAAACTTGCTAGGGCATTTTGATAGGTTTGAGTTCTTTGCTTGTCCATTCGCTTACGGGCATTGGCAAATTCAGCTTGCCCCCGCATCCAGCGATCTTTATAGTCAGATGCTTCAGCTAAGGCAGCATCTAACTGTTGTTCAATGGTGAGCTCTTCTGGTGCACTGCCATTTTCTTCGGAGGAATTACTTCCAGAATCATTCCCTTCATTTTCTTCAGGGACTTCTTCGTTGTCTTTAATTTCTTCAGTCACTTAAATTACCCTCGTCTAGCGATTGTGAATTTTTGTCAGACGGACTTTCTAAAAGATAGTCATATAAAAACCCGCTCATTAAGTCAGCGACATAACGAACGGCGGCCACATTACGGCCGTATGGCATTCGGGTTGGCCCAATGACAGCTACTGTGCCTGAGAATTGATCGGGCACACCGTATCGAGACAGAATCAAAGTACACTCTTTCAATTCTTCCCAACGCCCATCACCCCCAATAACAACTTGAACACCGTGCTCATTAGCCGTTTGGGTTTCTGAAATGACATTGGCCAATAAAGTGCGTTCTTCTAAAACGCGAACGGCTTGGCGTGTCCCTTCATCATCCACAATGTTACTCAACCCATCTCGGTAAATATCAGCGATGGTGCGGTCATTGGCTCGGGTGATGCTTTCCAAAATAAGTAAGGCAACATCTTTTTCTAGTGAGTCGAGTTGACTCATTTTTTGATAGATGCCGTTGTATGTTAAATTTTCAAACAGGTTGTTCAGTCGATCCGCCGCCATGCTCAAACGAGCTTGAGGCATGGGTTCTGCTAACGTGAGCATTTGCTGCTTGATATCGCCCCCGTAGAGAACCAAAATCATCAATACGAGTCGCCCTTGGGTTGAGATCAGCTGAACGTGTTTGAATCGGTTGTTAATTAAGTTTGGGCTTGTA
>JANQSK010000418.1 GCA_028284105.1 Anaerolineae bacterium | reverse complement strand
CTTCAAAACCGGTTGATTATGATTATCGCAACGAAAACCAAGCCAACACCATATTAAAATTTATCGATGCGCTTGGTTTAGAAAACGTCGTCATTGGCGGGCATTCATTGGGAGGCGCCGTTGCATTAAGGGCTGCCATCAATGACCCAGATATCCAAGGGCTGATTGTGATGAATCCTGGCATCATCACCACCGGCACCCCTGACTTTATTCAATATTTAACCTTCCCCTTTACGCGCATAGCCGCCAAACAGTTTGGAAGTCGTGATTTCAGGGAAACATTTTTGAAAGAATCCTTTGTAAATCCTGACATTGTCACAGAAGATGTGATGGATAACCTTCAATTAACAGTTCAAAGCGAAGGATATATTGCCGGTATGACATCAATGATGGGACAGTATGAGCCTGCTTCTGAAGCGCCATTAATGAGCGAGCTTGAGGTGCCCGTTATTCTCGCATGGGGCGCTCAGGATAGAGGGAAATCAAATGAAGAATTTGAACAGCTAAAAGCGGGATTCCAAGATTTGACCGTTATTGTTGCCCCTAATGCGGGTCACTATGTTCAAGAAGAGGCGGCTGAATTAGTGGCTGAAGGATTAATTGAAAACAAGGGGTTGTGGAACAAATAATCCTATCCTTTAGCATTCCACAATCTTTTTTATGTCAACTCATCAGTTTTCGAGTTCATCTTCAATAACCAATTTTTACGTTCAAGATCTGTAATTGCTACTTTACGCTAAAAGCCGATCAACCCTATGTTAAATCAACAATTTTTTCCATTTATTCCTTTACCCCTTCAGCAGTTTATCCTCATCATATTTTTTTATTTTTTAGCATGGATCATTCATCGTCTTAGCGGCAGAATTGCCAAGCGATTCATGAAACTTAGCCGATTTGGTCCCAAGAATCGGCAACCGAGTGATTCCAGACAAAATACGCTACATGGCATTTTCAGTGGTGGCATCACATTCCTCGCTTTTCTGCTAGCAACACTTTGGTCTTTGTCCATGTTTATTGATGCACAGACTCTAGTTTGGATGATTGGCTTGTTTAGCACCGCATTTGGATTAGGCGCACGGCCGTTATTTAGCGACTTTTTAACAGGCGCAGGTTTTGTTTTTGAGGACACATTTGAAGTCGGAGAAAAGGTAGAACTTGTCGGCTTGCCTGGTGGAAATGTTGAAGGGGTCGTTGAAGAAGTCAATTTAAGAACAACGCTCATTCGAGCCATGTCGGGCGAACCCTATTTAATCCCCAATGGAGAAATTCGGGTTGTGCGAAACTTTAGCCGAGGAAGATACTCTGTTGCCAATGTCAAATTAAAAGTTGCGTCACATGATTTAAACCGAGCGTTGGATTTATTAGAATCCTTAGGGGAAGAAGCAATAGTCCTCTTGCCAAATCTTCTCGAACCGTGGCAAGTCATTAGTGAGTCAGGAGAAATTAGTCAATTGACAGAACTCACTTTAGTGGCAAAAGCCCGTTTTGGTAATGCGGCTGAAATGCGACCTCGATTACTCACACTAGTCCAAGAACGTTTAGCTCAAGCTGAAATTCCGCTAGGGTAAGTTCGATTTTTCTTTTAATTTTGAGCCTTAAGGGCTTGCGCAACGGCCGTATTCCCCACCAAAAACACCCACCCCATTACACCAATCGTAATGGGAAAAACAATCCGTAGGCTTAACGTCACCACCAGCCCACAAACGGCCGTTAATCCCAATACCGGTGCAGGGTTTTTAAGCAAAAATCGAAAAATATTGGCAAAGGTTGTTCTTACCGATTTGTCTTCCTGTTGAAACCAAAATGGCCAATAAAATAGAATCATCACAAATAGTACAAATGCCAGAACACCCCAAAAGATACGCACTGTTGTCCAGAAACCACCAATAAATCCACGATACGCATAGAAATTACCAGCAACAACCAACACCATTAAGTAAGTGGGCAACGCCCATTTCCACGCATCCCAAAACAGACTCACAAAGAGTTCCCGCACGTCAGAGAAGTCCCATACTTCTTCATCATGCATTTTTTGAGTGATCGCATAAAAAACGGCCGTTGCTGGAGGGCCAGTCACAATAAAAATTTGCAACAAGAACCACCCCATATTGAGAAACAAAATCCCAATCCAATCGCGCCACCAAAGCTGAAGCGCTTTCCACAAAATCCTAAACATGGTTTGAAGTTACATCCAAATAAGCATTGTGAGTGGGCATATAGCCCACCCACAATCCACGGAGAGAGATTACGAAAATACAATTGATGTATTGTTCGTTGATCACAGAAATAAATTACCCTTTCACACCAGCGTAGCTCACACCTTCGATGTAGTAGCGGCTAAATGCAGCAAAAAGGATAAGCACCGGAATAGCATTGACCATAGCACCGACAAGAATGAGGTTCCAATCCTGCTTAAAGTTTTGTTGGAAAACTTGCAAAGCCACATTCAAAACCCACATATCATTGGTCCGCATATACAGTAATGGACCCAAGTAATCATTCCACATCCCTTGGAAGTTGAGAATAAATACAGTGAGCAAAGCGGGACGCGCTAGGGGCAAGATCAAATCACGATACATTTGGAAATAAGAAGCCCCATCAATCTTTGCGGCCTCTTCCAAATCGCTAGGTACCGCTTTCAAAAACTGAGTGAGCATAAAGATCGAACCGGGCACAATCAAACCTGGGAATACCAAGCTATACCAGGTGTTAATCCAACCCAGACGCGCAATCAAAACATACGAAGGCACCAACGTGATCGCCCCAGGAATCGTCATCGAAAGCAGAATAAAGGCAAAGATGGCATTTTTACCGGGGAAATTCAATCTTGCTAGCGCATAGGCTGCCATGGAGGAAAAGAATATTTGCAGACAAGCCCGCACAATTGAGAGCAATGCGGTGTTGAAAAACCAGCGTGCATACGTTCCAGCACCCGCCAAGCCAGCAAAAGCCGTAAATAGCACAGTGACCACAGCCCCAATGGCGATGCTGGCCACTAGGGATGTCACCACACGTCGCCAATCGGGACTAGACATCCCAATGACCCCTAAGGCAATTAACAGCAGGATGACAAATGCAATCGACACAGATGGTGCCATACTGGGCGGCACTCTAGTCGTTGCCAACGCATTGTTGAGATAGGCATTAATCCCAAATCCACTTAAAGCAATTAGGATAACGGACAAGGCTGGGCCAATTCGCTGCCAAATATTTTCTTCAGCATTAAGGTTGCTTGCCAAGCCTGTGGCTAAAAAGGTGAGCAGAAAGGCAAAGGCCCCTACGGTTAAGCCAATCGATGTGCTTCCTTCGGGTCGAACGCTGCCCCCTAAATCAGTTGTGAAAAGGGTCGGCCAATTTTCCCACAGCCATGTTTCTGGCAAGAAGGTGGGGGGGAAGGCGATGATTTCAACGTTTGTTTTGAATGTACCCAAGAATGCCAAAATGAAGGGTAAAAAGACTAAGAGCGCAACGGCCGTTAATACAAAGTATCGCAGCCCCACAATCACATAATCCCAAACAGGTGAAGGCTTCTTTTGTTCAACAGCAACAGGAGGTTTCGTAGTGATAGATGCCATTAGACTTGCTCCGTTCCACCTTCAATGTATCGCTTTTGGATAAATGTGAAGGTCAAAATAATGATTGCGAGCGCAATTGCACGCGAAGAGGCATACCCCATTCGTGGGGGTCCATTGATGCCCAACGCTTCAGTATAGATAAAGTAAACGGGTGTTAAAGTCGTGTCTAAAGGACCACCCGCCGTCAAAATCGCCACCTGGTCAAAAATTTGCCAAGTCCCAATTGTGCCTAACACAACAACCAACAACAGGACAGGTCGCAACATCGGCACAGTAACATTAAAAAATTGCTGCCGTTTATTTGCGCCATCAATAGAGGCTGCTTCATACAACGAGGGAGGAATATCCTGTAACGCTGCCAAAAACATAATCATGAATGTCGGAATCGTCGTAAAGATATTTTGAGCCATAATCGCCATCCATGTAATACTTGGTCCCCTGAGGTACCATCGTTTTGACGGAATAGTGACCGCCCCATTCGTGATCCCTTCGACAATCAGTTGAAATAGTCCGCGCGGATCGTTCAGCCAATTAATGGCTTCCCATTCAGCCCCAAACAGACCAAAAAGCCAAGATAGCCCATAGTTCAAATACCCTGTTTTGAGATAGAGCCACCAAAAAATAAAGCTAATTACAACAGCTGATGTCACGCTCGGTGCATAAAACAAGGTGCGATAAAATTGCTTAAACCGAATGGGGGCGTTTAAAACAACCGCCAGCAACAAGGCAAGGATTGTTTGAACAGTCACCACAATAATCACGTAGTAGAGCACGTTGACCAGCGAACGGCCGAATTTTGCATCCTGAAAAAGTGTTTTAAAGTGAGCGTAGTTATTCCATTCAGGTGCCTCAAACAAGTTGAAATCAGTAAAGCTAATATAGATTGCAAATGCAATCACCCCCACTGTGAAAACAATTGTCACAAGTAAATATGGGGCGAGAAACATGTAGGCCGCAAGGGTCTCATCACGCTTCTTTTTGTCCTGCCACCAGCTAGGTGGTTTAGATAGGGCCGTCATTTTTCACCTCCGAAAATAGGAACCACAAGCCATAGGTCATGCATTTTGTGACATGCCTCATGATTTATCAAATTTTGAGCAAAATAATTAAACAGTGGGTAACAAGGTGTAGATTTTAAAGACATCGTAAATCACGTTTTGCTTCAAAAGTAAGCCATTTAGTGACTTACGATGTCTTAATTAATTGATGCTCAGTGAGTCAATGACAAATCTGACTCACTAACCTGCAAATTGATTAATTTGCCTCATCAAGTGCGGCTTGAACTTCTTCATTGGCTTGATCAAACGCTTCATCAACCGTCTGATCATTGAGATAGACGCGCTCAAGCGCTTGGGCAATCGCATCGTTGACTTTACCGGTGTTTGGACCCCAGTAAGCAACGCGAGTCAGTTCAAATGCACCACCGCGAGCAATGGCTGCATCGTTTGGATCGATTACATCACCCAACTGTTCAGGATGGGTTGAATAAGCAAACCCAGTTGCAACAATCTCACCTTGATTTTCTACACCCGTTACATAGATGGTAAATGCGGCAGCGGCCCGTGGATATTGGGTAGATGCATTTACACCGATACCGTTTGTGAAGATAACATCCGCTTTACCAACAGGGCCTGCTGGCAACTCTTCTGCAACCCAATTGACATCAGGGAACTCATTGCGCATGTAGTTCACCATCCAACCACCTTCAAATGTCATCGCTGAGAGCTCTTTACCAATCGCTTCACCACACCAGCCTGCGCCTACATCCGCAGCTGTCACCAAGCTACCGTCGGCATACATTCCTGTAACAAAGCTAGCCGCTTCTTTAACTGCATCGCTGTTTGCTAAAGC
>JANQSK010000398.1 GCA_028284105.1 Anaerolineae bacterium | reverse complement strand
GGCGTCATTACGGATGATGGTGTCACAGCGCGGATCGGAGAGCAAGAGTGGTATATGTCTACCACAACATCGGGTGCTGGAGCCGTGTACGAAACGATTCAATGGTGGGCGCAATCAGGCTGGGGGGATGGGGTTCATATCACCTCAGTCTCAGAAGGATGGTCGTCATTCAACTTGGCTGGACCACGGTCTCGTGAAACTTTGGCAAAATTAACGGATGCGGACATTTCCAACGAAGCATTCCCATACATGAATATTCGGATGATTGACGTTGCTGGCGTGCCCTCACGCGTGATGAGAATTGGCTTTACGGGTGAACTGAGCTACGAAATTCACTGTCCTGCTAGCCAAGCCCATACGGTTTGGGACGCACTCATGGAAGCAGGGTCTGAGTTCGACATTATGCCATTTGGCGTTGAGGCACAGCGTATTTTGCGTTTAGAAAAAGCGCACATCATTGTGGGTCAGGACACAGATGCCTTAACAGACCCCATCTCAGCTGACCAGGCTTGGGCGGTAAAGCTCGACAAGGAGACATTCTTAGGCCAACGGCCGATTTCTCGCGTAGCGGACTCTGGGCCTTCACAAAAACTTGTTGGGTTCAAAATGGTCACACCAGAGGTCGTCCCAGAAGAAGGGCTTCAGATTGTGCGGCCAAATGATAATGAGCCGATTGGGCTTGAAATCATTGGCTGGATCACTTCAAGCAGACTGAGCCCAACCCTTAATGAAGCGATTGGTATGTGCTGGCTCCCCACAGATTTAGCAAACCAAGAAGGGGCGATGTTCACCATCCGCCGCAATAAAAAGCTGATTGAGGCGCAAGTTCATCACGGTGCTTTTTATAATCCAGAAGGAGATAAGCTGAAAAGCTGATCATCATGAAAACTTCACCTATTCAACAACAATCAAGTGCCACCATGATTGATCAAAATGGTTGGGCACTGGCAGGACAATTTGGCGATGTGGCAGGCGAAACGGCCGTTCTTCAAAATAAAGTGGGCCTAATCGATATGACCGGCTCTGGCTTGGTCCGTATTGAAGGCAAAGGCGCTGCTGAGATGCTGGGCGCGACTGATTTAGCCAATGGCAGCGGCCAACCCATTGATGGCGGAACACTCTATCGCATTCGTCAAGACCTCTTTTTTGTCCATTCAGGCGTTGGAAACGGCAGTACGATTGCAGACACTCTCACGGAACAAGCCAACGCTTCTGAGCACCTTATTACTGTCACAAATGTAACTAATGGCAATAGTGTGCTACTGCTCATTGGACCGCAAAGTAGTGAGGTGCTTAGCTGCTTATGCGCCCTCGACCTTCATGAGTCTCAATTTCCAAGCGGAACCGCAAAAATGAGCAGCGTCGCCAAAACGCGCCAGCTTATTATCCGCGAAGATATTAATGGCATTCCAGCGTATCACCTATTGGGAGGTCGTTCGTTTGGGCGCTATCTTTGGGAAACCATCATTGAAGCAGGTGAAGGGGTCGGCCTTGGTGTTGCTGGCCTTGAGGCGCTTGAGAGTTTGAGTTCATAGAAATTTAGGAACACAGAGTTACACAGAGCAAGGATATAAAATCATCTCTGTGTAACTCTATTTTTCTGTGAGCAACTCTGTGTCACAATCCTTAATCTTGAATATGGTTAAAACAACCTGGGCGCTAGCAACTGCCGTTAAAACCTATTTTCACAGCCTGCAAAATGAAATCGTAGAGCAGTTCCTTGTTGATTGGCCGACCGCAGTAGGTGAAACACGGCCGTTAACACCAAACGGTCTCCCTGTTCATGATTATTTACCGGCGTTAGAAACGGCCGTATCCCCACAAACCGCACCCCTCGTTGCCCAACTTATTGAAATGGCGAGCCACCTTCACTGGGGACAAACTTACAATCCAGAGGATTTTGGTAATGATTTCTTGACGCGATATGGTTGGACAGAGCTTTTTGGCCCCCGTGGCGTTCTAAAATATGACAAAATCGCATCAGGATTTCTGTTTTTAGGACCTCATATTGAATATCCGCCCCACTGGCATGAACCGGAAGAAATATACGTTCCGCTAACCAATGGTGCATATTGGCAAAAAGGGGAAGCTACCCCTTGGCATGAACATACTGCTGGCACCGTCGTTCACCATGAACCTTGGGTCAAACATGCCATGCGGACGGAGAAACGGCCGTTGTTGGCTCTCTACCTTTGGCGAGGCAACGCCTTAGCTCAAAAATCGACAATTCGTTAATTTCCCCTTCAAATTTCACTTATGAACTATTCTGAACAATGACCTACTAAATTTATTAGCTTTTGCTTTTTAAAATCCAAATTGTCTCAGTGTCCTATCCACAGAACTAATATAGCTTCCCCCAAACAAACGGACATGCACTAAAAGTGGGTACAGATTGTATAAATCACGGCGTTCTTCGAAAAAGCCGGGGCGCAACGGCCGTATTTCCTGATAACGTGCAAAGAAAGCATCTCCAAAGGTGCCAAAAAGGGTTGTGAAAGCCAGCTCAATTTCTGGATCTGCGTAATAGATGGCTGGATCGACAAATGCAGTGATACGGTCGTTTTTGGCCAGCACGTTGGTTGTCCACACATCTCCATGAATCAAGGAAGGTTTATCTGGCTCAACCAACCACCTATCCAGATTGTCTACAAGGTTTGATACACGACTTAGCAATTCGACAGGCAAGCGATTGACAGCCACGCCTTGCTGGGCCATATAAATCAGACGGTGCTCCCCAAAGAAAGTCAGCCAAGAATCTGTCCACGGATTGGGCTGATTTAAACCGCCAATCAAGGTGTCATATTCAAAGCCAAAGGCTTCTGCTGTGATAGTGTGTAGCTCAGCAAGACGTTCAGCCGCATCTTCCTCCACCTGTACGCTAAACCAGCTCTCCCCTTCAACATACGTCATGATCAGTAAATCAGACTTGCTCTCGATGACTTCGGGCACCGGCAAGTTTGAGTGCCTTTTAAGGTAGCTCAGCATCTGCCCTTCGATATCCAAACGGCCGTGTCCCCCCGCTGCCATCTTGGCCACAACAAAACGGCCGTTTGCCAACCCCACCTTATAAATCTCACCTATACAGCCACCGGATAAAGGCGTCATACTGGTGATTTTAGAAATTACGGCCGTTTCGATACGTGTACGGAAGTCAGTCATGATGAGATTATATTTGTATATTGGTTTATTAGTGAATAGAATTTCCATTCACCAATCCCTGATCCCCGATCCCTAGCCCTCAATCCCAAACTTCCCCATTCCAAACCAAAAAGTGCAAAGTATATCACTCCTTTTTAAACGACCTCAAAAAATCCGTATAATGAAATCATCGTTTGCAAACAAAGATTTAAATTAAACAATTAACGATTCACTTTTCAGAGTCGAAAAGATTCAGGAGAAAAACATGCCAACTTTAAGCAACTACACCCAATTTGACGGACTCCATTGGGAAACAGGCACCATTCGTAATGCTCTCGATTATCAAGGCATCAAAGCACCCCATACAGGCAAAGCCTATTCAGAAGCAATGCTCATGGGCATCAGCGGCGGTCCGGTCATTGGCTACTTTAACTTTATCTATGAAGGGCATGACCCTCACGCACGTCTTTTGACGCGCAACACCTTTGATCCGTGGGACAATCTGCTTTCACGAATGGGTGTCATCCAAAATGTGCTTCACACAGGCAAAGCAGACAAAGCCGTTAAAAATTTAGTTGAAACATTAGAAGACGGCACACCCGCCATTGTTTGGGCAGATATGTTCTCCCTTCCCTACAACGACCTCTCTTGGGGTGAAGATATGTGGGCCATGATGCCCATTTTGGTGTACGGTTATGATGAAGCCAGCGACACCGTCAAGATTGCGGATCGCTCGTTTAAAACATTGGAAGTTTCAACAGAAACGCTGGCCAAAGCCCGAGCACGCGTTAAAAAGGATAAAAATCGTATCATCACGCTTGAAGCCCCCGATGAAAGCAAATTGGTTTCGGCCGTGCAAGCAGGCATTTGGGACAGCATCAAGCTTTATACCGAAAAGCCTCCAAGAGGTTCTAAGAAGAATTTTGGTCTTGATGCCTATCAAAATTGGGCCAAGATGCTTACAAATACCAAAAATCGACTCAGCTGGGAAAAACAATATCCAGCAGGTCGCATGCTCTTCGCCGCTTTGATTTCACAATATACGGATATCAACATCTTTGGTAAAAATAGCCCCTTCGAGCGGGATAAATTTGCGCAATTTTTTGATGAAGCGGCCACACTTTTGAATAATCCAACACTCAATGATGTGGCTGACTGTTACCGTAAAAGTGGAGAAGCATGGGCTAATCTCAGTGATGCCCTTCTACCCAAAGCTCAATCGATGTTGGGTGATGTACGCCAACTCCTTGATCAACAGCATCAGCTCTTTTTGAATGATGGGTGCGACTCAACAGGAGAACGCAATCACATTTTGGCCCAAATCAATACACTTAAAACGGAGTCAGAGACCAACTTCCCACTTGATCAAACAGCC
This sequence comes from Anaerolineae bacterium, assembly GCA_028284105.1. Lineage (GTDB taxonomy): Bacteria > Chloroflexota > Anaerolineae > Promineifilales > Promineifilaceae > QQUD01. The sequence continues at coordinate 1,978 of JANQSK010000398.1, read as the reverse complement.
GTTGTGACGCTCCGCGAAAATATTGCAGAGCACGTAACGGCCGTTCATGATATCGAAGCCGAAGCCGTCCGTCTTATGAAAGAAGCAATGGCATAAGAACAATAACGAAATATAAGCCGGTCATTTTGAGGAAAGCGATTCTAAATATTAAGGCGATCGATGACACCGTAGCGACGAGAAATCGCTGCAACCTAATTGTTTTTGCAAACTTTCTTGGCAAACAATATATTCAAGCCAGCATAAAGCAGCATTCACTTAGGCCAAAGCGATTTCTCACACTCACTAATATTCAAAATTACGATTAGAAGCTCAATAGTTAATTCCCTCGAAATGACTCCTTGGTGAAACAACTAAAATGTAAACGTCGCTTGGGGAGGGGTTGGGAGCTGAGACAATTCTTCAGGGGAAGTCGCTCGACGGCGTTGGAGTTCAATCTGCAAACTTTCCAACCCTTTGTCCATCGCCCAATGATGATTGGCAGAAAAGATAGGTTTCATCATGGGAGAGAGCCATTTCAAAAGCGGTTTTTCTGCTGATATGCGCCAATCATAAGTGATGTCAGCCCATTCCCCATCTTGCTTCAATGTCCAAACGCCATGGCCGTTAAAATCTCCCTTAGCCTCCAAAACAATTCCCGTTGGACGCTCAACTTCAACAACCGTAAATTGCCACTTCAGCGTGTAAGGCAACCACCCTTTTGTATACAAATCAATCACTCGGCCAATATGATTTTCATCTCCTGGCCTAATCTCTTTGACATCGAGATAGACCGAAGGCCACCAGCGTACCAAATCAAGCGGATCTTCAAGAATGTCTGCTACTTCTTCAATGGTTCCATTGACACGCCAATTTGTTACAAAATGATAATCACTGCTTTTCATATTTATCTCCTAACATTTATCTATTAAGGATTACGCATGAAAATGTATTTTGCATTTCAAAGTTATGCCTTGTACAAATAAAATTTGATATAAGACTGATAATTCATAATTTGATTTATCACCAATTAATCATAAACGGAGAATATATTTTCAAAAATAATTTGAATCATTGTATCTGATTCAGATAACCATTGAATACATTTTTCTGGATTAACTTTAACACCCTTATCAACATGCCTGACCAATTCATTTGGAATCCAAGATAGCAAATAATTCCGCATTGATTTATTCCAAACAGATGCGTCTTCTAAAATTTGCTCTTCGAAATAATCCACCCAACAATCCCAAGGTGGCAAGTTATGGTTTGTGAAAAAACCATTTGTCGCTACATTAGCAGCACCGTCTGCCAAATTCAATTCAGGATAATAAACAAGAAAACGGCCGTTCTTAACTAAGTTAATCGGAAATGAGTCAATAACAATTTTATTTCTTCGAAGCCAATTATCACGTAATTTACTGACTTCATAAATGTAATCAAATCGACTGTTGTGAAATGGCACGATCTGCATCGGCAGAGACCGCAGAGAGGATTTAGGCTGGTCAATATTTACTTTTTGCGCACTATACACAGAAGTTTCTGCAATCCAAACAAGCAACCGTGCAGTTCGTTCACCGACTTTAAGGCGGTCAACCCAATGATATTCATAGTTTCGCCGCCAAAATCTATAGGATGCGCAGTTTAACTGTAAGTCTTCAAGTAATTGTTCAATTTCAGGATAGCTTAACATACATGCTATTACATGCTAATTCTAATGCTAAATTAAAATAGCAATTAACAAATAAGCTTGAAAAGCTTACATACTGGCTAAACGTTCAGATAGTTCTTGCTGACTGGCTTGTAGCTGAGCCAAAGCATCTCTCTCTTTTTGAACAACAGCTTCTGGGGCTTTTTCAGCAAAAGGACTGTTGAGCAAGCCGGTTTTCTTCTTGATTTGTTGCTCAATTTCCGCCAGCTCCTTACTCATGCGCTCTTTTTCTTTGTCAAGGTCAACCATGCCCGCCAATGGTAGATAACAGGTGATTTCACCAAGAGCCAG
>JANQSK010000377.1 GCA_028284105.1 Anaerolineae bacterium | reverse complement strand
GCTTTAGGGCTGATTTGAGGAACATTGGACCAAATATCTCGTTCAATACGACAACAGAAATAACCAGTGTAGAGAACGCATCCCCTAATACCGGGAATTCAACCGCTACTTCACGTGCCAAACCTAGTGCAATACCTGCTTGAGTAATTAATGCCAACCCAGCAAATCGGTTGAATCGAGCTGGTTCTCCTGCAATCTTGCTTCCTAAAAATCCACCAATATTGATGCCAACAAATCGAATAACAAACAGTGCAATAGCAATCGGTAAAGTGGCTATTAAGATGTCGAGTTTGAGTCCTACGCCTGTTAAGGTGAAGAAAGCAACATAGACTGGAGGGCCAATTTCATGTAATAACTCTTCGAATGGCTTCCGATAATTGGTGTAATTGGTGATATAGAATCCAGCGATGAGTGCGATCAGAAGAGGTTCAGCATGAAGTTCAAGCAACATGCCTTTTGTAAGATTCGTTAATGAATGGGAACCTGCAAAAATAGCATAGCCTAAGGCTAAGATAAATCCCATTTTGACTATTTTTCTAAACGGGGCAGCCAATATTCCTTGTAAAATATACCCGGAAAGCATCCCCGCAATCACCGCTAAACCCAGGTCAACAATCAACAAAACAGCAAATAAGATGTTGAAGCCGATCCCTGTTAGTAATGCCGATGCAATGGCTACTGCAACAGCAAACAGCACAATGATAATAACGTCCATCGAAATGGTGACGCCAAGCAGCGTGCTTGTAAAGTTGCCTTTCGCTTTTACTTCTTTGATGACGGCAATGGTTGAGGGCGGGGAGAGGGCAAGAAGAATGGTGCCACCTAAAAGAGCAACGGCGACCCGATTGACGAGAGGCATTTCTGCTGTAAAGGAAATGTAATCAGTCAAGATAAATAGACTGATAGCACCCAATGGCAACGAAATTAAGACAACAATGCCTACTATCCAGCTTATGCTTTTGATGCGTGTTCGAATTTCTTTTAAGTAGAGTTCGCTACCGGCAACAAAAGCAATGATGCCAAGAGAGACTTCATCGATAAAGCGCAGATCAACGGCCGTATTCTTGGGTAATAAGTTCAGCATAAATGGACCTGCAACGACCCCAGCTAACAAATAGCCTGTGATATAGGGTAGTCCGATTTGTGAAAACCATTGCCCAATTCGCTTTGAAGCAATCGCAATGAGGAAAAAGCTTACAGATAGAAGAAAAATAGTTTGAATCATACTATCAATCATAAGCAATTTCGTTATTTAAATTAAGCGTCGTCCCGCTACAAAAAGAAACGCCATTAGCGCACATGCTTTTTAAAATGGCTTATTGCAAAACGCGCCATATGGCCTATTGATAGAGGAGGTGTTTCAGTATCGACAAAGCCTAAAAAGGGCGCTATCTTATATGTACTATGAAACAAGAAATCTCAGTTGTCCTCGTTGATGATCATGATCTCGTCCGTGCAGGTACTCGTCAATATCTTGATAGAGCCGAGCATATTTCCGTTGTGGGTGAAGCCACGGATGGCATCGATGGACAACGAGTTATTCAAGAAACCCAACCCGATGTTGCCATCATTGATATTAAAATGCCCAATCAGGGTGGGATTGAACTCACACGCTGGGTGCGCGGCACTTTTCCTGACACGAAGGTGATTATGCTCTCGGCGTATGATGATGATCCATATATCATTGCTGCGCTTGAAGTCGGTGCCAATGGATACGTCTTAAAAAACACCTCCCCCGCAAAATTAATCCACGCAGTTGAAACCGTGATTGATGGTGGCTCTGCTTTAGATCCCTCCATTGCGACAAAGGTGATGGGGCTTTTGATGAGTAGTCGGCAAGATGATAATACGGCCGTTGATCTCTCAGAACGCGAAATTGAAGTGCTCACCTTAACTGCAAAAGGGCTAACAAATAAAGAAATTGGTGGCCATTTGCATATAAGCAACCGGACAGTCCAAGGACATCTTCGCAAAATCTTTAGTAAGCTTAATGTCAATAGTCGCACAGAAGCTGTAACAAAAGCGATGGCACTAGGGCTTATGGATATTGCGTATGAACAACAATAACCAAAGGGCTTGGCGGGAGCTCGCGATGATAGGGCTGGTTGCCTTATTTTTTTCCCTTCTAGAACTCTACGTTGATTCATTTGAACGACTTGTGATTTGGGCATCCCAAAGAGAGTCTTTACTCTTGACAGAGTTTATTACAATCGCTGTGGTGTTTGCTGTGGGTTTAGCGATCTATTCATGGCGGCGATGGCGTGAGTTATTGCAGCTTGAAGAAGAGCGTGAGCGGCTGCAGCAAACTGTAAATGAAGAACAGCATGCAAAAGAGCTGTCGCGATCATATGCGGATGCAGTGACTCGAGGACAAGAAGCTGAACGTCGCCGTTTAGCTCGAGAGTTGCACGATGATACGATTCATCAGCTCATTTTGCTGAATCAAAAAGTGGAGCTCTCTGCATTTGATCACGCTGAATCTGATGCGGCAGAAGATTTGAATGAAATGCAAGGCTTGATAGATGAAACGATCAGCCATTTACGGGGATTTATTCAGGAATTACGACCAACCTACTTGGACGAACTAGGACTAGTAGCTGCCCTAACTGCCCTGATTCGTAAGACAAGGGAGCGGACTGAATTACTTATTGAATTTGAGATGGTTGGGAAGCCGTGTCGGTTGGATGAGTCGGTAGAATTAGCGCTTTATCGCATTGTTCAATCAGCATTGAGCAATGTTGTGCTCCATGCCGGGGCATCGATGGCAACAGTCATGCTTAAATTCCATTCAGAAAGTATTGATTTAACGATTGAAGATGATGGGTGTGGATTTAATCACCAAGATGAAGAGGTTTGGGTGGCTGAAGGACATTTTGGGCTGGTTGGGATTCACGAGAGAGCTGAAATGTTGGGTGCCAAATATCAAATTCACTCGACACCCAACGTTGGTACAAAAATTTCTATTTCCGTTCCACAAAAATTATCAGAGCCTGTCTATTGAGGCCAATCTGAGCCATCGTAATATCTAGTGCCACGATGCCCTTTTCGCGCAATAGGTTCATCAAGTCTTTCACCTGGGCATTTCACCATGATCAAGGTGCGTGCTTTCCCTGAGCTCGGGTTTACAGCGCCCCCAATCAAATCGATAATTTCACATCTTCCGACGAGCTCATCTTTGAAAATAGTGTACACATAATCGCCGACATTGAGGCGAGTTGGCTTGCCAGCCATGTGAAATTCAAATTCTTGCAACGACCCATCATAAAGTGAGTCGATTCCTTGTTGTCCACGTGAGGCAGGGACTGTTTTTGTAATTCCGTTACTCATAAAGTCTCTCCATTTTTTATGGAGTTATAGAGTAAAAAGTAAAAAGTGAAAAGGAATTGATAGCACCTTTTTACTTCCCTTTTATGACCTAGCTTATTCAACTGCATCTTCTCTGTAATGACATCCAATGCTTTGTTTGTTTGCAAGTGCTGCGGTGGTGACAATAACGGCCGTTCTAACCGCATTTCGTAATCCAATCAAGTCATCAGTCATTTGACTGACGCGATAAAAACGTTCGATCTCCGTTTCAAGATGACGCAATTCGCGAAGTGCTCTTTGCAAGCGGTATCCAGCCCGAACCAATCCAACGTAGTTCCACATCACGTGTTGAATGGTGCTCATGTCTTGGCCAATTAACAGGGGGTCAGGTTCAAATTGACCCGTGTCATTCCAAGGGGGGATGGTTTCATTGATGGATGGAGCATCACCTAAACTATTTGCTACATCCTTAGCGGCTCTTGCACCCCACACTAACCCTTCAAGCAGTGACGTGCTGGCCAAACGATTTGCACCATGCACGCCGGTGCAAGCTACCTCACCAACGGCATAAAGTTGATCGAGGCTTGTTTTGCCCCATTCATCAACCCAAACACCGCCACAAGAGTAATGTGCACCGGGCACGACGGGAATGAGGTCTTTAGAAATGTCAATGCCATACGCCATGCATCGTTCGGCAATATTGGGGAAGTGGCTTTTAATTTCTGATTGGTCAACATAGCTGTGCAAATCAAGATAGACGTTAGGAATATCCCGTTCAATCATCTCTTGTCGAATGCTTCTGGCAACGACGTCACGTGGCGCTAAATCTTTCCACTCAGGATCATATTTTTGCATAAATGGTGTTCCATCTTCATGGACTAACCGGGCACCAACACCTCGAACGGCCTCAGAGATGAGGAAGTTGGGGGCCATTTCATGATGAAAAGTCGTTGGATGGAACTGGATGTATTCGGTGTTGATGACTCTAGCGCCAGCGCGATAGGCCATGGCAATACCATCTCCACGAGCCCCTTTGGGATTGGTTGTTCTGAGAAAAATGTTGCCCAGACCCCCTGTCGCAAGAATTGTTTTACGAGCAAGGATCCGCTTCACCATACGTTCTTTCCGATCGAAGACATATGCGCCTACACAGCTAGGGGGCTCATATAGTGACATGCGATCTTTGCTGTGGTGATTTGTGGTTAACAGATCAACGGCCGTATGTCCTGTTAGCAGCGTGATATTGGGATGATCCTTGATCACATTGAGCATGGCAATTTCAATGGCACGCCCGGTCGCATCCGTAGCATGAATGATGCGCGGCACTGAATGAGCCGCTTCCATAACTACATCAAGCTCACCGTCTTTATTTAGATCAAAAGGCACATTGACTCGATCAATCAAAATTTCTTTTAAGACTGCTGGCCCTTCTTCGGCTAAAATTTTGGCTGCCTTAGGATAGGTGTGACCTGCACCAGCGTGCAAGATGTCTTGGGTAAACAGATCTGGATTATCATCTGGACTGGTATAAATGATGCCACCTTGCGCCCAATAAGTATTGGATTTTTTAGGCTCATTAGCTCGGGTGATAACAGTAACATTGTGGCCTGCATCAGCTAGCTTTAGAGCTGTTGTGCCTCCAGCTATTCCAACGCCGATGATGAGGATATCGGTTTCAATTTTTTCGTTCATGAGGTTTATAGGTTAGAAATTAGGAGATGGAGATTAGTCAATTGAGCGTTCAATACTAATCTCCAAATCTTTGATTTTCAGAATAAGTAGCCTTATCCAATTTGGAGCATTCGCTCAACTGATTTCACAGCGCGAAGACGAATATCTTCTGGAACGGTAACTTCGTATTGCGTATAAAGCAGGGCGTCTCGTGTGTCTTCGAGACGAATGCGATTCATGTGGGGGCAGCGAACGCTACATAAGCGGAGCATCTCTTTATCCGGATTTGCCGCCATGATGTTGTCACCCATCGAGCATTCTGTTAGAAGCAAATAGCTGTCAGCTTGTGTTTGTTCAACATACTCAATCAGCGCGGTGGTGCTGCCTGAATAGTCTGATGCATTGACCACTTCTGGACTACATTCCGGGTGTGCCAAAATGAGTACGTCAGGGTGGTCAGCGCGCACCGCTTCAATGTCAGAAACGGTGAATTTTTCATGGACCTCACAACGGCCGTGCCAACCAACCATTTGATAATCTAAATCAGTGTCATAGGTTGCTTTTGGATTTTTGGTTGGGAAGATGATGTGTTTTCCAGTTTCTTGGGCCACATTCTTGGCTAAAAATTCATCGGGTAAAAAGATGATGCTGTCTGTGCCAAGCGATTCAACAACAGCGGCTGCGTTTCCAGAAGTGCAGCAAATATCTGTTTCTGCTTTGACGTCGGCGTAGGTGTTAATGTAAGTGACAACGGGAACCCCTGGGAACTGCTTTTTGAGATTGCGTACGTCTTCAGCGGTGATGCTAGAGGCGAGGGAACATCCTGCTCGTTGAGATGGAATTAAGACCGTTTTTTCTGGGTTTAATATTTTTGCCGTTTCAGCCATAAATTCGACCCCGCAAAAAACGATGATGTCCTTATCTGTTTCAGCGGCCATTCGGCTCAAATAGAGGGAATCCCCAGTGTAATCTGGAATTGAATGAAAGAGCGCTGGTTCCATGTAATTGTGCCCAAGGATGACTGCGTTTCGTTCCTCTTTTAATTTGTTGATTTCATAGGCCACTTTAGCTTTGATTTCGATTTCGAATTCGGGCATAACTTTGTGTAGTTTTTCAACCATTTGGTTGTAAAGTGATTGGTAAGACATTTTTGTTCCTTTTTGCTGCTGTCAAGCAGCTCTAGCTTGTTAGTTGAGTAATAATGAGATGTCTAGTGCAGTGACGGAGTGGGTGAGCGCACCACTGGAGATGAAATCAACACCTGTTTGGGCGATTGCTTTGACAGTGTTTAAGTTGACATTTCCAGACGCTTCAAGATCGATTTTGCCGTTTGTTAACGCAACGGCCGTTTTCATGTCTGCTAAGCTCATGTTGTCCAACATGATGCGGTCAACGGGTAAATCGAGTGCTTCTTTTAGTTCAGTTAAGTCTGTCACTTCAATTTCAATGGGGACATTGGGATAAGTTTCTTTGACTCGCATAACGGCAGTTTTAATATTTCCAGCCGCAGCAATGTGATTTTCTTTAATTAGCGCCATGTCAAAAAGCCCAATGCGATGATTTGTGCCACCACCAAGCTTAACGGCAAGCTTGTCTGCCATTCGTAAGCCAGGCACCGTTTTTCTGGTGTCCAAAATTTTGGCGTTGGTGCCATCGGTTTCGTCAACAAAGAGGCGAGTCATTGAGGCAATGCCCGACATACGCTGTAAGAAATTGAGGGCGACACGTTCACCTTGTAATATGCTCCTTGCTGAGCCAGAAATCGTTGCAATAATTTCCCCTTTTTTGATGGCTGAACCATCTGATGTGTTCGGTGAAAATGTGACTGTTGAATCGACTTGTCTAAATGTTTCTGCGACGACATCTAAACCGGCAATGATGCCATCTGCTTTGGCAAGAAAACGGCCGTTTATTTGCTGCTCTGTCGGTACAATGGAGAGCGTCGTTACATCGCCACTGCCGATATCTTCTTTGAGTGCTGTTTGAATTGCTGAAATGATTTGTTGATTCATGATACCTTCTATTTGTGTCATGTGTACACTAAATATTGACGTCATATTTGTAACATAAATCATTTATTGTTGTCAAGACACTAAGGGGTGTTTCTTATATATTTCATGCATTTGCAATTCATGTAGCATCAAATGCGTAAAATATAAAAATACTATGTTACAAAAGAACATTAAAAATCAGAGATTTAGGGAATTTGTGGAATTAGAAAGTGAAATTCCATAATTCCCCCTTATTCCTGATGATTATTTTTTACAAACTTTTGTAACGGAATAATAAATTTAGAATTGAAGCAAGTGAATATGGCTCTTCGTTGGATTTAAGAGCCAAAATTGGGAGGGATTTTCTTAAAGCGGCAAGGGGCTATTTACTACGTAAACCTTTAATTAGGCTTCTGATGTCGCCCAGCGTTAGATTGATGTTGGATTCGGGATCGTATTCTCCAGCAACTCGTTTGTTTTTGATCCCCATAAAGGATTCAATCTCTTGCTCAATGTATTTCAAAACTTCTGAACTGGCACCTTTGAGAAGAATAACTTCATTTTGGTTCTGAAGAACCGCATTTAAATGGTAAGTGCGTCTTCCTTTGCGTCCTCGAATTTCTCTTGTAAATAGTTGCTCAATTTCACTTCGGTCAATATTTCTATTTCCGAGCCAAGGCAACGGTCCATGTTCCACCGTAAGGGTCAAATCATCTATTGTAAAAGTGGTGCTGTTAAATATTTGGGTTATCAAGTTGTAAATTAACCCTATGGCAACCCAACCGTGTGGACATACTAAAACGAAGAGTAAACCACTATAGCTTCCGGCAGTTAAGGGAAAGTAAGCAACCATGGCAACGATACCCACCCAAACAAATGTGAAAATCAAATTGTTGTAGGAAGCATTATCCCACCAGCCCCACTGAACAGTGAGTTGGTTAATCGTGTTTTCTACTGTGATGTTTTTGGGTCGGGGTAAAGGTAAGGTTTTACTCCGTTTATGATTCTTTTCCATCATGTCATCAAAACGGAATAGATGATTACAATTATCACAAACGGCAACCATGCGTTGAATATTGATATCTTCTTTTTTGATTTTTGCTGAGCAATTTGAGCAAAATAGATTCATAGTTCACACTTCTCGTTGCAGATTTATTGTATTAAACGATCTTACAAACCCATTTTCGACGGATCGACCTAAACCTCGATCTCATCTTGAACACGACGGTTGGGGATGTTGTAAAAGTTTTCGATCTCTTGCTCGAGAAATAGTGCCTTCTTTTTATCTGATAGGTTGGAAATTAAACGGCCGTTTTCCCCTTCAAATCGCAACAAATAAACTGAATACTGTTTCACAAATGAAGATGGTCCAATAAAACCTGTTCGATAAGATTCTGAAGTGTAAAGTTGAAAAATATCAGAACGGGGCACCGTTTGAGAGCGGACTATTCCAAAAGGCGAATATAACACTGAAAGAGAATCATGAGTTAATTCAATTCGAATTGTGGTCATTAATCTAAGAAGGGATGAGCAGATTAGAAATAGTCCGATCAATAAAAATAGACTTACCATCAATAATTCTGTAACAGTGAATGTCGAGAATCCTTCAGCATCGATTTGTTGAATGATGAACCCTAAAGGAAATAGAAGCCATGCAATAGCAATAGGCATCATGATCCAATCTAAACACGAACTTTCTCGCCAAGAAAACACGACTTTCTCTTTTTGTTTTTCTAGTTCCATATCAAATGGCTTTTTTAAATCCAAATGGGGTTTGTGATATGTGGATATAAACGCTGGGGATAATGAGAAGTTTGTGCCACACCTTTGGCAATCAGCAAGCAAAGAACGAAGATTGATAAATGAATCATCAATTTTCTTGTTGCAATTTGGACATTTAACATTCATCATGAACTTCCATTTTCATGAATTCTGTTAACACATACAGTATATAACGAGCAATCCTTATATTTGAACCTGTTGAGACGATGTGCCTTTCTGTTTCATCATTTTGAATGACTGATAAGCTAGCGATACTGTTTCTTCCAATATTAATTGCTAGCTTTTGTATCTTTGCACGATCTATTTTTAAATTACCAATCCAAGGAAGCGGTCCATGCTGTATGGTAAATATTTTTTCGTCAATCAAGAACGTCGTTGAGTTGAAAAGTGTGGCTGAAACATGATAAATAAACCCAGATACAACAATGACCTTCGGTAAAAATGATAAATCGAATTGGCTCGTGGTCTCCCTTGGTCCTGGAAAGAAGAGGATGATTAAGAGCAAGAGCCAAAATAGACCAGCGATAAAAGACTCAATGGGATAACTGCTCCACCATCTCCATCGAGCTTCTAATTGTTGTGGTTTCTTGTTAATTGAAACTTGCCTGGGTCTTGGCCAAAAGGGTACCTTGTTTCCAAAATTATCATGCAATCGATCGATTCTCAATAGCTCATTGCATGTTTCACACACCACAACTATATGATCTGGATGTAATTGTTCAACATTGATTTTGGTTGAGCATTTTGGGCAAAAATAGTTCATTGAGCTTTGAATGTTAATAGGAGTTATCTGTCAGAGCCTTTACGAATCGCATCAAAAAAACCATTAAATGATACTTTTGCTTCCGTTGGAAATTGGTATTCACCCACAACTGTTTTATTTTGAATGCCCATAAATGCTTCTAGTTCTTGCTCGATGTACTGAGCAATTTCTGGTTGACTCCCTGTTGATATCAACCTTAAATCTTTTCCGTTTTGTAAAATAGCAAATAGATGAAAAGAAGAAGTTGTTCTTCGTCGTTTTCTTTCTACTACTTCTTTTGTAAATAGTTGGACAATGTCATCTCGACTCATCGTTCGATTGCCAAGCCATGGAAGCGGTCCGTGGCGCAATTTGAATTCAAATTCATCAATTACAAAAGTGGTTGAATTCAAAAATTGTAAAGCAAGACTATATAAAACGGCCGTTCCTATGAAGATGTGGGGAATATAGGGCAAGAATGGGATTGTGCTAGACTGCCCAAAATCGGACAGGTTTTCAAAAAGGAAAAAGTAGAAAAGCATAGGCCATACAAGAATGGTGATTACCTTTTCAACAGAATCTTTCCCCCACCATCGCCATTCTACTGTCAACTGGTTGATTTGATTCTCCACGGTGACCTGTTTAGGTTGTGGTCTTGGTATGAACTTTGTTTTACTTGAACCTTCGAGCTTGTCATCAAATTGGAAAAGATGACCACACTTATTACAAATGGCGACCAGCTTTTGAATATTGATGTCTTCTGTATTGACTTGGGCAGAGCATTCTGGGCAGTTGAGATTCATTTGAATTTGGATGAACTCCTTTTTCATCTTTAGTTTCACTATAGATAAACGTTCTTACAAAACTTTTTTCGACAAAAAGGAAGACAAACGGCCGTTTCTTGCCATAATTAAACACATGCGCGCCTTTTATTACGATCATTACACTTTTGAGCTTCGTGAAGGACATCGCTTCCCATCTGCAAAATATCGCATGCTGCGTGAAAGAATATTGGCTGAAGGCATTTTGCGAGATGAGGAGCTGGTTGTACCTACGGCCGTTTCTCGACAGCAGTTGTTTCGTGTGCACACGCCAGATTATGTGCATCGGTTTGAAAATGGGTTGTTAACCCCCAAAGAGATTCGTCGAATCGGTCTAGATTGGTCGCCAGAACTTGTGACGCGTATTCAGCATGTTGTGGGTGCAACGATTGCTGTCTGTCGGGTCGCCATTCGAGATGGCCTAGCCCTTTCCTTAGGAGGAGGGACCCACCATGCATGTACCGATCATGGACAAGGCTACTGTTTATACAATGACATCATGGTGGGAATCCGCACAATGCAGGCAGAGGGGCGTATTCGAAAAGCGCTGGTGATTGATTGCGATGTGCATCAAGGGAACGGCACGGCCGAAATCGCCACAGGAGATCATTCCGTTTATACCTTTTCGATACACGGTGAGAAAAACTTCCCTTTTAGGAAAATCGATAGTAATTGGGATATTGGGCTTGCCGATGGGACAGGGGATGATG
>JANQSK010000291.1 GCA_028284105.1 Anaerolineae bacterium | reverse complement strand
TGCCCCAACTTCATTTTTTAGTGAGTATGGTGGGCACATCAGAATATATGAGGAAACACGAGCGCTTCAGGCGCTAGGTCATAAAGTGACCATCGTTACCTATTATATGGGGAACGATATTCCTGATTTCGATATTCGCCGCACAAAACCCCTCCCGTATCGCACAGATTATGAAGTTGGCTCATCACGCCACAAAATTGCTTTTGATATCTATCTCGCTGTGCAATCCTTAATTGAAGGATTGAAGGTCAAACCCGATGTCATTCATGGTCACATGCATGAAGGTGCTTTGATTGGCGGTATCCTGGCTAAGATTTTACGTGTGCCCATGGTCTTTGATTTTCAGGGTAGCTTGACCTCTGAGATGGTCGACCATAATTTCTTGAATCCAAACGGCCGTATTTATTCAATGGTTTACCGTTTAGAGAAATGGATTAGCCGCCAGCTCTCAGACAAAATCCTCACAAGCTCTATTCAGGCAACAAAACTTTTAGAGAATAACTTTGAAGTGCCTAAAAAACATATTGTTGCGCTTCCTGATTGTGCCGATCCCGTCAACTTCCATCCGGATGTTCTGACTGAAGAGCAAAAAGTTGAATGGAAAGCTCGTTTAGGTTTACCTCAAGATAAAACAATCATTACATATCTCGGTTTATTAACTGATTATCAAGGCATTCCTCAGCTCATAGAGACCGCTAAAATATTGAAGCAATCAAATGCGAATGTTCACTTTTTGGTCATGGGGTATCCTTCAGTTGTCCATTATCAGAACCTGGCCTATGAAAGTGGTGTCTCAAAGCTCATGACCTTTACCGGCAAGATCCCATATCGTCATGCTGCCGAATATCTTTCATTAGGGGAGATATCTGTTGCGCCCAAGATTTCAAGCACCGAGGGGAGCGGGAAATTGTTGAACTATATGGCGATGGCACATCCCATCGTCGCCTTTGATACACCCGTTCATCGTGAGTATCTGGGAGACCTGGGAACCTTTGCGCCAATTGGTGATGTTCAAGCCTTTGCAGATGGGATCCAACATCTTTTGGAATCAGAAACGCGTCGGAATTATTTAGGGCAACAACTGCGTAAAAGAGCGCAAAGAAATTACAGTTGGCATCAAGCAGGACTCTGTATTGAGCAAGTGTACGAGAATTTGACAACCTCTGGAGCTGATGATAAAATTCAAGTTCGCGTATAGCATTTGATGAACATTCACAGGTTTAGCACGTACTAAACCCCAAAACTAAGTAAAATAAAGGGGTGCGACTCCAAAATCGCACCCCTTATTTTTGGTAAATCGTTTGGAAAGGTCGAAAAAGTAACCCCCAACTTGGTTGGGGTGGGTTGTTGAAAAACGGTTTCCCCTTTTTTATTGAAAGTCTGTCTGTATCTTATATAGGGAGCAAGGTATATAAATGGAAAAAACCCCGGTAAAAAATTATGCTCGCATGACGGATCCGATGGCGTTGCCCACCTTAATTGATGTGCAACTTAATTCCTTCGAAAATTTCAGGGATGAAAGTCTATCAGAGCTGTTTCATGAAGTGTCTCCAATTGAAAGTTTTAATGGCGATCTCCGCCTATATTTTCCATGCGACTTGCCGGAAGTTGATGGATTTGATCTGAAATATTGGTTTGGAGAACCCAAATATTCAGTAGATGAGTGTGTTGAGCGTGACATGAGCTATGCAGCCCCCCTCTATGTCAAAGCCATGCTCTACAGCACAGATTTAGACCAACCTATTGTCCAAGATATTTTCATGGGCGATTTCCCGTTAATGACACCAGCTGGTACCTTCATTATTAATGGTACGGAGCGTGTTGTTGTTAGCCAGCTTATCCGTTCACCTGGTGCTTACTTTGAAGTCCAAGAGGAACGCGCAACAGGTCGTCCACTCGCTATGGGTAAACTGATCCCAGATCGTGGTGCTTGGATGGAATTCGAAACCCGCAAGACGG
>JANQSK010000363.1 GCA_028284105.1 Anaerolineae bacterium | reverse complement strand
CGTTCCTCATACTCAGCAAACCAAAGAGAAACATCGTTTGTGTTTTCAAAAAAGAGGAATGCATCACGATAATATTCTGGTGCTCGAATGCCAAATCCGTCCCGCTCACCGGTGACCTTCATTAATTCTACAAATGCTTTTAAATCAGAGCGATCCCCTTGACGAATGGTGACCCCTTTTTTCTTAGCCAGGCGAATGTTATAGCGTGTCTTTTGTTTCATCCGCGCAAGAATATCGTCTTCACTTGCCGTTAAATCGACCATGATGGTGCGTGGAGGTTGTAAATCATCTGTCTTGGAAATCAGGGCGTTTTTGGCACAAATAGATTGCCATTCTTCATCACTGATGTCTGATTGCCAAAGGGCAGGTTCCATTTTGACAAATCCACCGTTGTATTTGTAAACAGCTAGGTCGATTTGATTGAGTAAAACAGACACTTGCTCTTCGTCTTGCCAATCCACAAGGGGGCCATGAGGAATGTAGGCAAAACGAGCTAAGCGCATGGCGATTGATTTGAATAATATTTGGGCACCTGCAACAATTTTGCCATCCTGTTTTAGCCAGACGCGCTGAGACGTCCAGCCAAACCGATTTTTGAGCCGGGCCCATTGGGTTGTTTGAAGAACAGAGCCTTGTGGATGACTGTTCACGAATGCATCCCACTGAGCATCATCCTCAGAATAGGGGTCTTCTTCAAGGTGAATTAGCTTTTCTAACATATGTCCTGATTATACCTCTATCGCTTCTGTTTGTGTTACAATGCCACGCATAGTGGATAGTTTCTAAGAAATGAAAAACTAATAAATTTGCCAATACCAAATCACCAATCACAATTCACCATTAATGAGGTGTCATGAGCCAGGTTCATCAACTTTATAAGCTCCAGCAAATTGATTCAGAAATTCAAGAAAAGAAAAAACGGTTGGGTGAAGTGCTTCAGCTCCAAAAAGGGAATCCGGTGTTGATTAAAGCCCGAAGCGTATTAGATACGGCCGTTGCGAATCATCAAAAATGGCAAACTGATCAAAAAGACAAAAACCTTGAACTAGCAAGCCTCAACGACAAACGACAAAAATCAGAAAAACGCCTCTACTCTGGCAATGTCACGAACCCTAAAGAGCTTTCCGATTTACAAGGGGAGATCGAATCCTTAGGTCGACGTGTCGAAAGCTTAGAAGAAGAACTTTTAGAAGTAATGCTCTATCTTGAAGAGGCAGAAGAAGAAAAAAAATCAGCTCAGACTGAGGTTGAAACCTTAGAAGCGTCATGGGCTGATGAAACAGTTGATCTCAAACAAGAACAAAATGAGCTGGCGCTGCGCTTACATCACCTGATGCAATCCCGTAAAGCCCACTTGCCAACAGTCCATGCTGATGCATTAAAGCAGTACACCAATATTGGTGCCAAAAAAGGTGGTGTTGCTGTATCTAAAGTACGGGTGAATAAGTGCCTATCCTGCCAAATCACAAACTCCGATCAAGTCGTTAAAAATGCCAAATCAGGCAAAATCGTTAACTGTGCTGGATGTGGTCGTATTATTTACGTCGTTTAACTGATTGTTAGACGATTGGTAAGCGTCCAAATCTATGTTTACCTAGACGTACAATCATTTAGCAGATGTATTTGCAAGTGCAATAAACATTCTGCCAGAACCCAAATTTCTCAGAAGGAAGACTTAAAAAATGAAAGGTATTATCTTATCGGGCGGTCGTGGAACCCGTCTCTTTCCTTTAACCTTGTCCCTCTCAAAGCAAATTCTCCCCATTTTTAACAAACCCATGATTTACTACCCGCTCTCAATTTTGATGCTTGCGGAGATTCGAGAGGTTTTAATTATCTCTAGCCCAGAGCATATTGATTTGTATAAAAATCTCTTTGGTGATGGCTCTCGTTTAGGAATGAAAATTGAATATAAAATTCAGCCAAAACCTGAAGGGATTGCTCAAGCCTTTATTTTGGGTGAAGAATTTATCAATGGCGAACCCTGTGCCTTGATTTTGGGTGACAATCTTTTCTATGGTCACGGTATGTCAAAATTAGCCAAGAATGCTGGTAATTTGACCGATGGTGGGCTTGTTTTTGCTTACTATGTTAATGATCCAGAACGATATGGCGTTGTTGAATTTGATGACAGTATGAAAGCCCTCTCAATTGAAGAAAAACCAGAAAAACCAAAATCAAACTATGCGGTTACGGGACTTTATTTCTACGATAGTGATGTGGTTGAAATTGCTAAATCATTGAAGCCTTCTGCTCGAGGTGAATATGAAATAACTGATGTCAACAATGTCTATTTAGAACGTGGCAAATTAAATGTTGAACTGTTTGGCCGAGGGTATGCTTGGCTCGATACGGGAACCCACGAAAGCTTGCTCGAAGCGAGCCACTTTGTCAAAACGATTGAACATCGTCAGGGGTTAAAAGTAAGCTGTGTTGAAGAAATCGCCTTCCGTAAAGGGTGGATTGGCACTGACCAGCTGTTAGAGATGGCGTCCATTTCAAGCAAAAATGAGTATTGTGTTTATTTGAAACAGCTCGCTGAACAAGGTGTTCGTTAGTCTTATTGGTTCCGATCTGACCGAATAAAGTGTATACTCACTTACAGTCTTGTTCACATAAAACATATAGAAAGTGATGTATGAGAAGAAATTTCCTGTTTATTGTTAGTTTCTTTGTTTTATCGTTAGGTATATTTGGAACAACAACGGCCGTTTATGCAGCCGATTGTTACGTCGTGTCCGAGTCTGTGGGTATTGTCTGTAATAGCGAGGCCCCTGAAGCCCAGTTTGTAAAACCCAAACCGTTTGCTGATAGCTTCTTACCTTATGTGTCGTATGCCAAGTTGAGCGATTTTGCCAACGTCTATGCTGGCCCAAGTGCTGGTAGCGGTGTGGTTCGCAATGTTGGGGATGGTTTCCTTTTTGTCACGCTTCAAGGAGTGGTCGAAAATGCCGAAGGCACTTGGTACGCCATCAATTTCAATGAATATGTCCATTCAGATGATATTCGTATCGTCGATGATTCTGAATTCACCGGCTTTGAAATCAAAGATCAACCAGAACGGCCGTTTGGCTGGATGATTGTTGATTATTGGTATAGCAATGAACCCGGCGCTGATCCGGCTCCAGGTAACCTAAAACTGCCTCGATACACCTTTTTTGAGGTTCATGAAGCCGTAGCGGCTGACGATGGGTGGATTTGGTACAACATCGGCGGTGGTCGGTGGATGCGTCAAACTTATGTGAGTTTGATTGATGTCTCTCCTCGCCCTGAAGAAGTGGGTGAAAATGAATATTGGGTTGAAGTTGATCTGTATGAACAAAGCTTTGCAGCCTACATCGGCGACGAAATTGTTTATGCGGGTTTGGTATCTTCAGGACTAAACCAATGGCCAACACATGAAGGTGTCTTCCAAGTGTGGAGTCGTCACGCTCAAACAAAGATGTCGGGCGCAGAAGGGCGTGTGGATTATTATTACGTCGAAGATGTGCCGCATACGATGTTTTTTGATAACGACATCGCCTTACACGGTGCTTATTGGCACGATCGATTTGGCTATAAACACAGTCATGGATGCGTCAATATGCCACCTCGTGATGCTGAGTGGGTGTTTAATTGGTCATCCGGAGCCCCCAATGATTTATGGGTTTGGGTGCACTCCTCGAATCCAGAATTCTATGTCGGGAATATTGACCCAGTTGATAACTTCTCCGGACCATAACCTAAAATCAAAAGAGGCTCATTTGAGCCTCTTTTTTTATTTCGGAATACCGGTTTCATGTAGATTATGATACGGATAAACGGCAGCTTCCTGCGCTGCCTCTCGTATTTGTGGATCATTTGAATAGACGCCTTGTTCATGGGGAGGCAACAAAGCTGCTATCGATTCCATAATTGTGTGGCCATGTTGATCAAGCTGCTCCCGTTTTACTTTGCCACGTCCTGTAGCGTGGAGCGGTCCATAAGAAGGGCCAAT
>JANQSK010000360.1 GCA_028284105.1 Anaerolineae bacterium | reverse complement strand
GCTTTAGTGCGCCTCTCTCGCTATGATGAAGCCATCACTCACGCTCAAGCCAGCCTCGATAAAGCAGAGCAGGCCAATGATCCGTGGGCACAAGGTTATGCGCATCTTCATTGGGGTGAAGCTCTATGGCGGCAAGGTGAAAATGAAAAATCACATGAGCATATTTCACGAGTTATCCAACATGCTCAAACTCATGAATTAAAAAGACTGGAGGGTTCAGGGTTTTTCCATCAAAATATTATTTACTATTATTTTAATGACTATATTCCTGCAAAAGAAAGTGTTATTTCAGCCCTTGAAATTTGGGAAATATTAAAAAATAACAAGCAGAAAGCATATTCTATGAACAGCCTTGGTTTGATACATTTTCAATTAGGAAATTTGGATGAATCTCGGATAACATTTGAAGAAACATTGCAAATTTCAGAAGTTATAGGGGATTTGCAGGCCAAAGTTAGTGCATTAAATAATTTAAGCATGATATCAACTGAGGCCAAGGATTTCCTTTCTGCTGATAAGTACCTTAAACAAAGCCTCTTGATTTCTAAAGCATCTGGTGACAAATCGAGTGAAGTGATTGCCCGTTTAAGTTTGGGTTGGAACTCATTCAAGGCAGGAGAATTTAAGGAAGCCAGAGAATCCTTATTGTTGGCTCTAAATTTGGCAAAAGAAATAAAATCGCTTAGGGAAGAGGGGCTAGTTCTTAAAATGCTTGGTGATTTGGATTCAGAAGAAAAAGATTTAGAAAATGCACGTATAAATTATCAGGAGGCATTTTTAATTGCAGAGAGCCTTAAAGATAAATTGTTGAGTAACGAGATTCAGGAATCGAGGAAAAAAAATCTTGTTGTTTGAATTTGAGAAATAAAAAGGCTCTGAATAATTTTCAGAGCCTTTTTTTGATGTTTTATTGATTAACCACCACCGCACTGAGTACCGTGACCGGCACATGCAAAGGCTAGACTGACACCGAGTCCCAAGAATGGGGTCAAGGCCATAACTAAAACTGCTAAAGCGACAACAATACGGAATACATTTACACGGGATACCGATAACATTAGATTTCTCCTAGAAATAAATAAAAATGGATTTGATTTGATAAATTTTTGGGAGAGTTCGGGCCCGATGTTTCCCAATTGACTTACATCAACAAGGTATCCAGCGATCGTCGGGAGATCGTTTATTTTTTAAGCAAAAACGTTGATTTTTGAGGAATTTCCAAAATTTCATGGGGGCAAAAGACAAGTTGGGTCAGGTTCCACCAAACCCAAAGCCACCAAAACCGGTAGGCGTGGGGTCCACCCGCCCAAATGCACCAAAACGCAAACGTAATAAATGACCAACACCATGTCGATCGACCCACAGCGTAGGGGCGGGATATGTGGGCAGGGATTGGCCTAATCAATTGACTCTTGTGCGCCCACTTATCTCTCACGACTAGCATTAGGTTGGTTGTTGCTGGGTGAGATAACGTGGAGCCAACTTGCTTTGTTTACACAGGCCCACATCACGCTATCCCACTCCTACAGGGGATTTGTTGGTTGGTCGGGGAGGCGATATTAGGATTTCAAGAGCTTACCAATAATGTAGACTCCAAAAAAGCTCAATTTTGCCCTTTCTTTTCTCTTCTCTCTTCTCTTTTCTCTCTTCTTAAACCTCTTCTCACTCTAGAATTCATGATAGAATCCCCTATGTCCTTTTTGCGTCTAAAAATGCTGGGTTCGCCAGAGGTGTGGCTCGATGGCGAGCCGGTCACAGGGTTGAACAATAAAGCGTTGGCGATTCTTTTTTATGTGGCGACAACGCGGCAGGCACACTCGCGTGAAGCACTGGCTGGCTTGTTGTGGAGTGACTTTAACGAGCAAAGGGCACGGGCCAATCTGCGGGTGGAGCTCAGTAAATTACGGCCGTTATTTCCCCACCATCTCAACATTCAGCGCAACAGCGTCGCTTTTGACTTTGATAGTGAGTACGACATCGATGTATTGACCTTTGAAGATTGCCTAAACCGCCCCAATCCCACGGCAGATCAGTTAGAAACGGCCGTTCGCCAATATCAAGGGGATTTTCTAACTGACTTCTCCCTAAAAGGTGCGCCTCTTTTTGAAGAGTGGCAATTGGTCCAGCAGGAGAGGCTTCGCCAGACGGCACTGAGCAGCCTTAATCGTTTAGCGCACGGGTATGCAGAACAAAAGCAATATGACGGTGCAATAACGGCCGTTCGGCAGCTGCTCACTATAGAACCCTGGTTAGAGACAGCCCACCAAGAGCTATTGCGTCTTCTAGCACTCAATGGCCAAAAATTATCTGCGCTTAGTCAATATGACAGCCTTGTGCAAATTCTAGATGAAGAACTTGGAGCTGAACCGACACCAGAAACGCAGGCACTTTACCAGCAAATTCTCAATGACGAGCTACAAGCAGAGCCATCTTCCTTAGTGATTCCTGTCGAGATTGAACAAAACGTCTCTCCATTTCAGCCACTCCCCATTAACAAATACTTTGTGGGACGAGAGGCTGAACTTAAACAGCTACAAAAAGCATTTACCCAACCAAATGGTCCTCACATTTTTGCCCTTGTTGGCATGGGGGGGATTGGTAAAACAACGCTGGCCAATCAACTCAGCCACGCTTTGCGTGACAATTTTGTGGACGGCGTCCTTTGGGCTGATGCGTCAGCCAGCGAGCCATTAGACATTTTAAACAGTTGGGGACAAGCCTTTGGATTTGATTTTAGCGGCCTCAGCGATGTGAATAATCGTGCCGCAGCCGTGCGGGGCATTCTGGCAGATAAACAAGTGCTTATTGTGCTAGACGATGTTTTTGAGGTGTCTCGGATACGGCCGTTGCTTCCGAATGGGGAAAGATGTGCCATTTTGATGACCACCCGCAATCAAGATTTGGCCATAGCGATTGATGCCACCGTTTTGCAATTGCAAGAGTTAACTATTGATAACGGCCGTCAACTGTTGCGTAACATTGTTGGGGAGGAACGAGTACAGGCTGAGCTTGCTGCAGCAGACCAAATTGGCCGTCTTCTTGAGTATCATCCGCTGGCCTTAGAGATATGCGCTCAGCGTCTAAAATCCCGTCAGAGGCGTAAGCTCACTGATATGGCAAGGCAGCTAGAAGAGGTGCAACACCGACTTGATTTAGAGATGAGCGATCGAGCAGTTAGAACTTCATTTGAGGTTAGCTGGCAAGCATTGGATGTCATCCAACAAGTGATTTTTTCTCAACTGGCTGTGTTTGAAATACGGCCGTTTCCGCCCCACGCTGCCTCAGCGGTCATTGAAAAGAATCAATTTCAAACAGAAGATTATCTGTTTGCGCTCAATGCGCTTTCTTTGCTCCGTGAAGAGGGGGAGACACATTTTCGGTTTCATGCATTGTTAGCAGATTTTGCACGAGAAAAACTGGGGGATGGGATTGATGTGGTAAACGGCCGTATGGCGACCTACTATCAAACCTTCGCTGAAACCCATCATGAAGATTATGACGCTTTAATTCCAGAATGGGGTAATCTGTTGGCTAGTATGCAAGTAGCCCGTCAGCTTGAAAATTGGGAGCAGGTACTGGCATATGGGCAGGCGTTAGTTGAGCCTTGGTTTGCCCAAGCTCGCTTTGCAGATATTCAGATGGGAACGATGTGGGTAAAAGAGGCCGCTGCCGCGCTCGGTGACGAACCAACTCTGGCATATTATGAGATGAAGTTAGGGCAAGTGTCGATTGAGCGGAATGAGTATGAAACGGCCGTTGGGCACCTTGAGCAAAGCTTAGCTCGCTTCCAAGCATTAGACGACCAAGCACGCATTGGAGAGATCAATTTTAATTTGGCTAGGGTGGCGATTGAACAAGGAGACTTTGAACATGCGCTTGATCTCCTTGTTGAAAGCAAGCAGATCCGCCAAGCTTTGGGGGATGAAAAGGGGCTAGCTGCCATAAAGTATCGTGAGGCAAGAATATGGCTTTTGTTTGGACCTGATTTGAAAAGGGCTGAGTTGCTTGCCAAAGAAGCTGCTGCAACTC
>JANQSK010000359.1 GCA_028284105.1 Anaerolineae bacterium | reverse complement strand
GTTTGGACCATTCGGTAAAACCTTGCTCAATCTTTTTAGAAGACGCTATTTTGATGGATGACGAAGAGGCTCAACAAGAGCTTTCCAAAAAATTGAAAGATTATTTGCGCCTGCGCAAGCTTAAAACAAAACTCATCTCCCATTTTGGGATCAATTCTGTAAAAGCCGTTGAGGAAATAAGCGATCTCAATACAGCGCATGGAGTCCGGCTTTCGCTAAATAATTTTCAAAGTTTCTCTGAATTAATTTTGGGGATCAAAACGGCCGTTTCCAACAATCTCGATCTGATTTTAGGAGATTTGCATAGCTCCCCAGAGCTTTTAGCTTGGCTCGGCATATTATTCCAGCCAAAGCTCCTTTACACCGCAACTCCCTACCAGGCCACACAAATCTCTACTGAAATGTACCAGGCGTCAATGGAGCTCAATCGGCGTGCGGGAAAGATCTGACTAATTTTCTCCAACAATTTCCATCAGTTCATTCATACCGATACGAATATCACCTTCCAGCATCCCATTCAGCTCCATCAAGGAGTTAATAATCTCATGGGTATTCCCTTCTTCTTCTGGCTGGCTTTTGGGCATCAATTGAATCACATCACGTAAGAGTTGATAGACTTTGTCTGGAATATAGTTATGGCGATTATAAAGATTTAATGTGCGCAGCATCTTTTCTTGGCCAATGTATTCAACAGTCTCTTCAATCCAATGGAACAAAAAGCAGAATTGTTTGTAGCAACTGTCTGTTTGGGGATAGGTCTCATTAATCCAATGATCAATTTCTAAATCTTGCCAAGTATTTATATACTCAGATGAAACCGAACTGGCGTTCTCGGTACTTTCTTGAATCGATTCGACGGGCACATCCAATTGCGCCATGAGTTCATGGTCAAGTTCATCTTTATTTCCGTTTGTTTTATTAGCTGTTGGGAAGAAATCGATCAAATCTTCAAAGAAATCTTCACCCTGTTCATCAAATGCCTCAACCATGATGTCAGGATACCCATTCGTTTGCAGGCCATACTCTCCTGATTTTACAAGCAAATTTTGGGGGTTTAACGGCCGTGTTTGCTCTTCTTCAGCCAAAATAGACGTCATGGTTTCGTTGGCAGCAACAGGTTCATGACCATCTTCCGGCTGAACAACTTTAGCATCTGGCGTTTCCAATTGCGTTAACAGCTGTTGTACTTTTTGATCTAGCTCTTTGATCTCTGCCTGAATTACTCTAACCTTTTCCTCGATTGCCATAACGTTTCCTGTTTGTTGATAAGTTTGGGGAACCTCATTACCATCCCAACTCAAATTCTGTATAAAGAACCATACACCGGCTTGCATCCAAAGCATTAAAGCTTGCCAACAGGTGTGCCTTTGAGTATCTAATTTTCAATAAAAATAGGGGGTAAAAGAGACGTAAAGAAACGCTAAGCAGGATAGTAAATTAGGACTATGCCAATTGGACTGTAAAGATTGAACCACGAGGGGTATTAGGTTTTACAAAAATCTGCCCATCATGCGCATCAACAACCATCTTGCAAAATGCTAAGCCAAGGCCAACCTGCGCAATATCGCGTCTTCCAGAAGAAACAATTTTAAATTTATCGAATATGGTTTCAAAATGCTCGGTTGGAATCCCTGGGCCTTCATCAATGATGTGGATACAAACTCGTTTTTCATCAGTGACAAAATCACCTTGTATCGTTTCGTGCTCAACCTCCACCTTCACTTGAACATGGCTATCAGAAGGTGAAAATTTCAATGCATTTGAGAGCAGGTTATCAAACACGCGCCGCCATAAATTGGCATCAATATATGCTATAAATGGCTCACCAGGAAGCTGAATATCAAAATCGATATTTTTAAATCGAGCCATCGCCTGATAACTATTGGTGCTTTCTTTGAGCAACCTGACGATGTCCTCAGAAGTACGTGTCAGCATGAAACGGCCGTGTTCCATCTTTGCCATCATCAACATATCGGTCAAAAATGAGTTCAACCGCTCCGTTTCTGTTCGTATTGTGGAAATATGATTGGGTATGTCTTCAGGTAAATACGCTTCCGCAAGATCACAGTAGATCATTATCGATGACAAAGGGCTCCGAATGTCATGCACAATCATGTTGGAGAGATCTTCGCGCAATCGAAGGGCAGCTTCAAGTTCATCATGTCGATGTTTTATTCGAAGCATCGAACGCACGCGTGCTCGCAACTCCAGCCCATTAAAAGGCTTGTGTAAAAAGTCATCAGCCCCTGAGTCTAACCCTGTCGCTAAATCTTGTTTTGTATCTAAAGCGGTGACTAAGATGATGGGAATATGCTGCCAGATTGGATGCTGCTTTAGTCGACGGCATACCTCAAAACCATCCATTCCGGGCATCATGACGTCGAGCAAAATCACATCAGGGGATATTGATTCTAAAAGTTCAAGCGCTTCAGGCCCATTCGTTGCAAAATGGAGTTCATATTTCTCCTTTAAAAGGAGCATCTCCATGGTTTGCCTCGCACTTGGTTCGTCGTCAACGATTAGTAATTGTGGAGCCGTTCTCATTCAATACACCTTTGATAAGTTCAACCATCTCTTTAAGAATAACAGGTTTGCTTATATAAGCATTGGCACCTGCTCTTAAACACGCTTCTTGATCTCCGGGCATTGCTAAAGCGGTAACGGCAATAATTGGAATATGTTCCAAAGATTGAATTTGGCGGATTTCCTTGATGATATCTAATCCATTACGCTTTGGCAGTTGAATATCCATTAAAATTAAATCTGGCATTTGGGTCAGAGTTGACGATACGACTTCACTTCCTGACCGTACAACCGAAATTTTGAAGTTTTTGGCTACTAAGTAATCGGAAATGGTTTGAATATTGGTTTCGTTATCTTCGACCAATAATATTTTGGTAGATGATGGCTCAACGGCCGTTACTTGTGTCATTTCAGCAATCAACCGATCCGTCTGCTTTTTAATTCGGTTTACCAACATTTGACGAAGCGCTCCCTGGAGCTCCTGCCGATTAATTGGTTTTTCCAATATCGCGGACGCCCCTAAGTCTAGCGCACGGCTAATATCATCAATCGCCGAAACGACCAATACGGGAATTTTACGCAATGGAGGTTCAGCCTTGAGCTGCCGTAGAATCTCCCACCCTGAAATGTCTGGCAGCATAATATCCAAAATAATCACATCGGGTTGCTCAACCAAAGCCTTTTCAACCGCCCCATATCCCTGCATGGAGGTGCTGGTTTCTATCCCCAATTCGCTAAAGTAGCGAATAAATTGGGACGTCATTGAAGGGGAATCTTCAATAATCAATGCACGCTTATACGATTGCAATCGTGGCGCATCGGCAGCGACTAAGTCAGCTTGATCAATCGGTGAAAATTGATCAACAGGCCCTTGCCATGGAAATGAGACAGTAAATTGACTACCTTTACCTACCTGGCTTTCTACAGAAACACTTCCACCGTGCAGCTCGACCATCCGATACACTAAAGA
>JANQSK010000329.1 GCA_028284105.1 Anaerolineae bacterium | reverse complement strand
CCCATTTGGGTGCTTGGAAAGATTCCGGTAAATACTCATTTAGCGGACCGTGAAGATCAATTAAACCTTCAACAGCAAGCTGGCCAAGAATATGCGCCGTAATGACTTTTGTAACAGACCCAAATTCAAACAAGGTGTCTTCAGTAAACGTATTGTTTCCGATAACAGCAATTGTCACCTCATCACCGTCAATCATCCCAACCATCACACCATGCTCCTCTGTGGTGGGTATCGTTGATAAGTTTTCAAATATGATGGGATATTTATCAATCGAGCCTTGAAGTACAGTTATTTCAGCAGGTTGGTTTCCTTGACAGCTTACTAGCAAAAAACTCAACACAAACCATAAGCAGAGATAGGTTCTGGTTTTCATCCTTTTTTCCTTAATTAAGCGCATTAGATCAGCAATTTGGCAAATGTCCTCATTTCTCTAATTTCATAATAGTCAAAGCGACGTGTAACTGAGTCCGATTGGGTAGAGATGGACACTAGAAGAAACAGTTTGAGATATGTAATAAGACAAAATTGATTTGACGGTACAAACGGATTGGGACATAGCTAGGGGCCTATTCTGTTTTCGATCTTTCTAATTTTCGGAAACCGGGAATCGAATTGGGTGTAACTTGAAATCAGTGAGGACCCGCCAGAGCCATTCTAACGGCCCATATTGGAAATGCTTCAACCAAAGAGGGGCGATAGAAAGCTGTAACGCCCAAATCACGAGAACGACAAGCAATTGGAGCACCCGATTGACGCTACCGTAAAGGCCTAGTCCCCAGCCGTAAAATATAAACGTCCCAATCAGTGATTGACTGATGTAACAGGATAAGGCGGTTCGGCCAACAGCGGCGACTCTTTCCTCCATCTGTATCACAAATTGACCGACCTTTGGACGGAGGGTCCAACCTATCACCAGCCCAATATAACCAAATGCAACAAAGGGGGTTGCAATATTGTTGACCATTCGGCCTCCAATCATGGTGGTTTCCCATGACCATCCAAGCGCATAATTTCTCAATAATCCAACAAGTGCAATGGTATACCCGATAGATAGTCCATAAAGCGCTAAATGACGATAAAATTGAGGGGGCTTTTCAGCCGAAAGTATCCCAAATTTAAACAGAGCCATTCCGATGATCATCATGCCTAATGCCCGAAATGCATAATCAACGGAAATAGTTGCCCCCCACAGCTCTTCGCCAGCCGTTACCTCTTGAGAGCCGAATGAATCATTCCAACGTCCGATAGCTTGCGACCAATAGTCTCCTGTATAAAAAGCGATATCTTCAGCTAAAACATTTTGGTCTGGCTCCCAAAATGATGCTAAAACGATCGTCGAGGCTTCATCTAAAGAGGCTAATTCAGACTGGGCATTGAATTCAAATAACAGTGAAACGGAAAAAACGGCTAATCCTAAGGGGAGCAATAGTTTGGCAGGCAGCCCGCGTAGGAAAAAAAGAAGGACCGAAAGAATCGCGTATCCAGATAAAATGTCACCACGCCAAATGAAAAAATAATGGATGAATCCAAATAAAAAAAGCCAGATATTGCGTGAAAAATATCGAATAAAAACAAATTGCCCCTTGCGTTTTCTTGCATCGGTAAAAAGAATGACACTAGCGCCGAATAAGATTGAGAACAAAGCCATCATTTTTTGGTCGGCGATAATGTGATTGAACCCATGAATCAGTCGATTGATGCCAACCCCTCCCGCCACCATCGGATTGCTATAGGCAAAATCGTTCATTGCATATCCCATGATGTTCATAAGCAACATGCCAAGAACCGCAAATCCACGCAAAATATCTATTGATTTAATTCGAGGAATAGTATTCATCGTTATTTTCTACTTTGGCGAAAGTTTTATGACTTGCCCATTTAAATCCACAAGATCAGTGGCATCAATTAAAATCAAAATATCTCCACTGGGCAGTTGTGCTACATCTCGGATTCGGCCTATATCTTCAAGCAATATAAAGGTTTGCCCCGTGTCA
The DNA here is from genome assembly GCA_028284105.1 of Anaerolineae bacterium. Taxonomy (GTDB): domain Bacteria; phylum Chloroflexota; class Anaerolineae; order Promineifilales; family Promineifilaceae; genus QQUD01. The sequence goes on along the minus strand of JANQSK010000329.1, from coordinate 3,774 downwards.
ATGTCATAAGCAATTAACTGTTTTGGTACAAGTGCGCCCAACAGGAAGGTGCCATTCCACTCTGGGAAGGAACTGTTTTCAAGGCGCACCAACCCAGATGGTGCGAGGGTCCAGTCGCCCCAATGTTTTACGGGCAGGATTGAGAACTCGCTGGCTTCTTCCTCGGAAAATTTACTTATGGTACTACCCCCAAATTTTTCCCCGTATGTAAAGAGCGGCCATCCATAATTGCCACCTTTTTCAATAACGTTAAATTCATCGCCGCCAGCTGGCCCATGTTCATGTAGGTAAAGCACCCCGTTGTCATAGACCATCCCCTGAGGGACGCGGTGGCCAAAGCTCCATATGGACGATGGTTCAGACATTCCATCAAAAATCGGATTATCGGCTGGGATCGAGCCATCTGACATGAAACGATGAACTTTTCCAGCATCAATGTCTATATCCTGTGCTTCAGTCCCATATTCTGTTGGACCCCCAAACCCATGCACAACAAAAAAATGATTTTGATCTTCCCAAGCAATTCGAGAACCAATTGAGAAGGCGTCAAACTCATATACCACCTCAAAATTTTCAACCTTACGACTCCTAAAGTCAAAACGGCCAATCTCTAATTTTTCAGCATCATTAATGTATGTGAGATAGGTTAACCCATTCGTTTCAAAATCGGGATGTAAACTGACATCCATCAAACCCGCTACAACTCTAGCAGGTGGCGTACCGTTAGCTTGTTTTATGATGGGAAGACCATTGACTAAATCAAGTGCGCCATCTTTGAAGTAATAAAGGTCACCGATACGATCTGTGATCAAGAACTCTTCCTCACCAATAACGGCGATTGCCCATGGCGTATTGAACCCTGTTGCAACGGTTTCAGCATTTGAATCAAGGAGAGATACCGTGACGTTACTTGTTGCCACGCTACATGAAATTAATCCAGCAATATTTATGATAAGTGCAATGATTATGAACTTGATGTTGCGTATGATGTTCAAGGGTGCTTTTTTTAGGCTGGAAAATTGCCTAATAAAATGTTTCATGATGCCTTCCTCGTTTTCCTAATTGATAGTTTAAATTGTTAACTGTATGGGGAAGTATGTCGTCCGATTAGGTAGAACTGGACAAAAAACAGCCTGTTTTTTGTCAAGGGACGCTTATCTTGACCCTCAAAACACTGCTATAATAAAAATCGATGATGCATTTCGATTGGTATTTGGGAAATTTGCTAACTGGTTCTGCGCTTTGTTTGTATTTCTCGTTTGTTTTCTGGACAAAGCCAACTATTAAAGGTGTAAACGGCCGTTGCTTGTCATTGATTGCCATTGTGCTTTCCATCGTGTTAATTGATGAGTTCCTATTTGTTAGCACGATATCAATCCGTTATCCATTTTTGTTTGGGCTGTTGTGGCCTGCCGTGTTTACCATTGGCCCCATCTTTATGTGGTACGTTGAGGGGCTGCAAGATCAGACGTTTGAAATCGGCCGTGGACAGCTGCGCCACCTCATCCCAGCTGCACTTAGCTTGCCCGCATTACTCCCTTTTTTACTGCTTAGTGGTGAGCAAAAAGTTGAAATTATCACTCAATCATCAACCATGGCCTTCACCCCATTAACCCTTTTTACGATTATGATCGTTTTTATCGGCTCTGTATTGCACACCGGTTATTATGTGTTAATGGCTCTCGAAAAGGCCGTTCAACACAAACGATTCGTACGTGGGCAACAAATAGGGGGCCAAGTAAGCGACAATAATCTATTTAGTCGGTTTAATAGTTTGGCGCTTAGTTTGCTCGGTATTATTTTTGTCTTCGCTTTTAGTGCGGGGCTAAATGCTCAACTGGGCGATCGCATGATGGTGATTGTCCAGAGTCAGATGATTGTGGTGCTTTTTGTTCTAGGCTGTTTGCTTGTTTGGTTGCATGAGCCTACAAATGAAGTTGCGGTCGAAGCTCCCTTACCCAAATATAAATTCTCTGCGTTATCGGCAGAACAGGGAAGGCATTATCAAAAGCAGTTGCTTAAACTTATGCAGACCCATAAACCTTATCGAGATGGAAACTTAACTTTGCCTACTCTTGCTGAACAGCTGGGTATCTCCCCAAATTATCTCTCGCAAATCATCAACGAACGATTTGAATTGAGCTTCCGCGATTTCCTCAACCAGTATCGAGTCGCAGAAATACAACAATTGCTCCTTGAACAACCAGAGCAAACGATACTCGGTCTTGCCTACGATTCAGGCTTCAATTCAAAATCGACCTTTTACGCTGCCTTTAAGAAGCAGGTAGGTATAACCCCCTCACAATTTCGTGCTCAGCATGAGTCTATGTCGTTATCAACAAGTATTCCAAAATAATCAATTGATCATTTCGAAAAGGTCAGCTTGGGATGATTAAGATTTTTTGCTAGCCAGTAGTTGGTCTCTTGGATAAGTTAGGCGAGCCAAACGGCCGTTTTATGCCTAACGCCCGCTCCGCTCCTTGAATGTTTGCGTTTTTACGAGCTCGCCTGCCTCATCGTACACTTTCCAAGTGCCTCTTTTTTTGCCATGTTCGAAGTGACCCTCATCCCAAAGTTGACCATTGGTATGGTATCGCTTCCATTCACCGTGCTTTTGTCCTTCATCGTCAAAGCTGCCTGTGCCCCTTGGCTTGCCGGTCTTGTAGTACCAAACCCAATCACCAACAATCTCTCCGTCTTTGAAGTATCCGGTAGACTGCATTTGGCCATTATTGAGAAAATAGGTCCACTTTCCCGATTTTTTTCCGTTGTCGAATTCACCCTCACAAGAAATACGGCCGTTTTTGAAATACAGCTTAAACGGGCCATTCTTAGGATTGCCGTTTTCATCGATTCCTGAGATGTCTTTCATTCGGTTACGCTCCTGATTGAATTGTTTGTAAAACGAACAAATTCGTATTCTAAAGTATGAGCTGGCTTGTAAAACTGTCTGCACAATGCTTGGTCTATTTCTTTTGCAAGATATTCTGTTACGACGAACATCGATTTTAGCTCAAACATCAACACAGGCATTCTGTAATGGTCACCATGTTAGGATCACCTTCATTTTACATTCCGTTTCTTGGGATTTCATGATGCCATGAAACCTCGTGAACGAGTGTATCCCCTTCATAACATTTGCCAATTGATTCGATAATAAAATGGTCTGCTGTCGCGGTTTGTTGTGTCCACATTTCACAGCGCACCGAAATCTCCCCAAATTTAAAGTCACGGCTTTGTTTCATTTCGGCACGGGCAGATAAGGGATCTTGCGGATGGATTTCATAAATCCGGTCACTGATCGCATGAATTTCGGTTCCTATTTCATCCAACCGAACACGACCAACCGGCCCAAAGAGCCCTCCGTCGCTAAAGACGCGATGGGTAACACGGCCGTTTGTTAAATCAGTCGTCATTGTGCGCTCAAACGCGCCTTCGCTGAGCTGAGTGAGACGTGCTTCAGGGTGTGGTGGTGCAGGCGGAAGGGGTCTTGGCTCCTTGTCATCTTTCATCGTTCGTATAGGCAATTCAAGAACAGATACCCCAGGTTGCAGGGAAAGGGTAACGGGATTGGGGGCTGGCCAAACAATTGGCCAATAGGTGGAGGCAATCATTAAGACAAGCCGGTGCCCAGCTGGCAGTTGATACCCTGTGCCCCAAAGAGGAACCGTCACCGACATCTCTTCGCTAGGGATAATGGGTGTTACGCGCTCATTGCTTTCACGATGGCACAGATTAAATACACCTCTGGAAACGAGTCGCAAACTGCCATCA
>JANQSK010000308.1 GCA_028284105.1 Anaerolineae bacterium | reverse complement strand
GATGAGTGGCACTGGCCGCTGCATCTGATAAATAACCGTTGCCCCGCTTATAAATTTGAGCTGGACCAGTAGGGTCTTTAAACGTTAACCAATTGGGATGCTCTTGATGCCATTCCAAGCCAGCTTTGGTGCCATAGACTCGAATCTTGAGATTGTTTTCTTCAGCAGTGGCAATCTGAGAACACCACAATATGCCCTTTGCCCCATTTTTAAATCGCAACAAAATGGAGGCATCGTCATCTAAACCGCCAGGTGAAATAAATGTGCCCAAATCAGCACAAATCGCTTCAAGTTCAAGACCTGTCATGGTGCTCAACAAATTCTCACAGTGCGTCCCAATATCACCAACGGCACCAGCAATTCCCGATATCGAGGGATTGGTCCGCCAGATGGCTTGTGGATCAGCACCTTCAATTTCAACCCGACGACGCATCCAGCCTTGTGGGTATTCAACAACGACGCGTTGAATCTCTCCTAAACGGCCGTTTTGAATCCATGACCGCGCTTCTTTGACCATTGGATATCCCGTATAGTTATGGGTTATTGCGAAAAGCACATCATTTGCTTCAACAGCAGCAACCAACGCGTCGGCTTGTTCGCTGGTGTGCACCATAGGTTTATCCATAATGACGTGGAAGCCTGCTTCAATACAGGCTAAAGCAGGCTCAAAATGCATATGATTTGGGGTAACGATATTGACAAAATCAATTCGCTCATCATCTGGCAAAGCCAACTCCCGTTCAAGCATCTCCTGCCAACTGCCATAGTTTCGCTTTTCATCAATTAACAGGTCACGACCAGAAGCTTTTGCTTTTTCAGGTGAGCTTGAGAAGGCACCCGCCACAAGCATTGTTTTACCATCAGCTTGGGCGGCTCGTCGATGAACTCGGCCAATAAAAGAACCTCGACCACCCCCAATTTGTCCAAATGTTAATTTTCTCTGTAGGGTCATGTTTTTCTCCGACACAATGGTATCAAATTTTCATAGATTAGGAATTTAATATTCATGCGTATACAGCAAAGGTTAGCAATCTTAATTGATGATTTTTTGATCGGAATCAGGCAGTTATTTTTGCCTCTTGACATTGTGTCACAAATACACTAATATAGTTTGTGTAAACAATACACTAATAAAAATTTTTGACGATGAACACACTATTTTTCAACCACACCCACCAAAAATTAATGCAGGCAACGTCGACTGAAGAGCTGTTTGGAGAGATAGCTAAGCACTCACCAGATTCATTGAAAAGTTGCTTCCGGCAATTGGCTCAACAGGTACACCCAGACCACAATCCTGATTTTAAATCTGCTGCAAACGAAGCATTTCTGAAGTTGCAATTTTGGTACGAACGAGCTTGCATCGAACTCCAAACTGCAAAAGGTGGCTTGAAATTTGAATCAAAAGAGCATGTTTATGTAACAACGGCCGTTTCCACAAAAGGGGATCTTACCGACCTACATTCAGCCAAAATTAGTAATCAAAAGGTCATTCTCAAAGTTATTCGTCATCCGAAGAACAATGATTTGATGCTAGCAGAATCTCAAGCACTCAAAAAGATTCAACGCAGGCTCACAAGCGATCCACTGATTGCCCACTTCCCTTCTTTTATCGAAAGTTTTCGAGTCAAAGATTCAGCAGGGGCCGAAAGGATAATCAATGTTTTAAATGATGAACACGAATTTGTCCCTCTTATCGACATTATGAACGCTTATCCCCAAGGTATCCATCCGGCTGATGCCGCTTGGATGTTCAACAGGCTTCTAGCCGCCTTGGCCAAAACACATGAGTTAGGTTTGGTTCATGGGGCAGTGATTCCACCACATCTTTTGCTTAATCTTAATGATCACAATGGCAAGTTAATTGATTGGTGCTACACAGTTGAGATTGGTAAAAATATCAAAGCCATCAGTCCAACTTTCAAACAATTTTATCCACCGGAGGTGCTGGAAAAGCATTCGGCCACACCGGCAACTGATATTTACATGGCCGCAATGGTCTTATTAAAGCTATTGGGGGGTGATGAATCGCAGAGGAAAATTTCCCCTCAAACACCAAAGCCAATTACAGCGCTCCTAAACGCATGCTTACTGCAGGCACCCCATAGACGCCCGCAGCACAGCTGGGCTCTGTTCGACGATTTTCAAGACATTCTCCAACGACTATATGGTGCGCCCAGATTCAGGCCATTTTCGTTGTGAAGCATGTAAATTTCACATAACTTCTAAATATCAATTTCTAAATAATTGGACGCTTCGTCAAAACCACGAAGCCCAAAAGTGAGGTAATTCAACATGGGATATTCAAAATGGAACAACAACGCATATCAATCTCGTCAATCACATCGTAAAAAGAATAATCAGACAGCTTTTACCTACGACAAACATGTTCGCTCATCTGGCGTGGTTCAAGTTCACGATGAAATGAATCCTTATGGAAAAGTTCGTGAAAGCCGTGATAGTGTTGATCACCCTTCTTCTCTTTCAATTGGTGTCTTGTTTGACGTCACAGGCTCAATGGGCACAGTCCCTCGCGTTTTGCAAACGAAGCTTGGATCACTGATGCGTTTGCTCATCCAAAAAGGGTACGTCGAACATCCTCAAATTCTTTTTGGTGCAATAGGTGATGCATACACTGACCGTGTCCCTCTACAAATTGGACAGTTTGAATCAGGCCTTGAAATGGATGATGATTTAGGTAAGATTTTTCTTGAAGGAAATGGAGGCGGCCAGGTTCATGAAACGTATGAATTAGGCATGTACTTTATGGCGCACAACACATCCATCGATTGCTATGAAAAACGGGGCAAAAAGGGATATTTATTCACCATTGGGGACGAAAAACCATACAAGGTTGTGCGAAAGGATCATATTCAAAAGCATATCGGGAGTGGCGTTGAGCAAGATATTCCTACAAAAGAGGTTGTGAAAGCCGTTCAAGAAAAGTATGAATATTTCCACATTATTCCGGCAAACACGTACCACGGCCGAAAAAGTGATGTCCAGGATGCTTGGCGAAATCTTCTCGGTGAACGGGTCTTGTTATTGGAAGATGAAACGGCCGTTTGTGAGACCATCGCCCTAGCTATTGGCCTTTGCGAAGGCGTTGTAGATGACTTATATGATGGCATCGATGACTTAGTAGATTCTGGATACGACGCTAATTCAGCCCAAACAGCTTCTTCAGCGTTAAAAACCTATGCGTCTAATCGCCAACCAGTTTTAGCAATGGGAAAAGGTACCTTATCTGCGGCTAATGCAGTGACGGATGACGGACGCCTCTAGTGTTTCGTCAAACAAAGATTGCCGGATAGATTTAAGTGTTCCGAAGTTTCTAATTTGGAAACCCTGTTAGAAATAAGCTTCGGAACCTCGAGGAAACGAAGTTTTGTACCACCGTTTTATTCAAAGCAGGAACT
>JANQSK010000299.1 GCA_028284105.1 Anaerolineae bacterium | reverse complement strand
CCACGATCGGCCATATTTTTGCCCATGCTTAGTGGGAATACGGCCGTTGGTGTCATAGCAGCCCAGCACCACGAGCCTAACCGCTTCAATGAGGATGATGTCCGTCGCTTAGGTATCATTGCCAACCAATCTGGGGCTGCAGTTGCAAATGCAAAATTATTTACTCAAATCGAAGAGCAGGCTTGGCTGACCACAGCGCAGCTACAAATTGCCCAATCAATCAGTCACAACACCGATTTAGACAATTTGATCCAAGCAACAACAAGATTGACATCCATGCTGGTAGGCGTTTCATTTTGTGGCGCACTGGTCTGGTGGGAAGAAATGTTGACTTACCGATGGCATGGGGGGTTTGCTGAACATCATGATGAACTTGAATCAATCGACCCTGTCTCATTACAAATTGGTGATTGGCCAGCCCTCGATGCAGTACATGTTGGTCAAACTGCCATTCAAACTGAAAATATTCCAGCTTGGATACGGCCGTTTTTTCCCAACAATCAAAAAAGCTTGACATTACACCCTCTTATTTCTGGCACTGAGCAAGTGGGGGTCTTAATCATTGATACTCCTGCCAAAAATTCAGATGACAACACAAAAGCTGAACGACAAAACGAACTCTTAAACAATATCACGAGGCAGTTGGGACAAGGCATTAATAACGCTAATTTACGTATCGCTCAGCAAGAGGAAGCCTGGGTTAACACCGCTCTGTTACAAGTAGCGGAAGCCGTCAACAATCTCATTGATCTGCAAGAAATCTTAGGCACAATTGTTCGATTAGTCCCGATGCTCGTGGGTGTTGAAACAGCCCTCATCCTCATTTGGGATGGAGAAAGTGAAACATTCAAAGTTGGACCTAATTTCGGGATGTCGGAAATGGGAATCGGGCTTCTTGAAACATTAGCAATCGATCGAGTTGAGTTAAACAAGCTTGCCAAAAAAGCCAGTGAATCACACGTTCTCACCCCACATTTCCAAATCAACCTAGAAGATTGGTTTGAAAAAGCATTAGCCTCAAAAGAAGCATTTGCCTTTCCTCTTCGAGCAAGAGGTCAATTGGTTGGGGTAATGGTGATTGGCACCACTGAACAAACGCTTTCCAATCGTCGCTTAAACATCCTCAATGGTATTGCCCATCAAGCAGCAACGGCCGTTGTCAACAACCAACTCTATCTTGAATCTGCTGAGAGAAGCCGGCTTGAGCAAGAGCTGGATTTAGCCAGAGAAATCCAAAGCAGTTTAATTCCATCTGGAAACCCCCAAATTCCTGGTTGTACGGTGGCCAGCTATTGGGAAGCTGCAAGGCAAGTGAGTGGTGATTTCTATGATTTCTTGCAGTTGAGCGACACCAAATGGGGCATTATTGTGGCAGACGTTGCTGACAAAGGGGTCCCAGCGGCTTTATTTATGGCCCTTAGCCGCACTATTCTGAGAGCGGTTGCTTTTACACGGTCTAATCCTGCAGACACCCTCATTCGTGCCAACCAAATCATTGATAAAGACGCGCAGTCAGATTTATTTGTCACCCTCTTTTATGCAATTTGGGATAGTGAAACGGAAGAGCTGTTTTTTGCAAACGGGGGTCACAACCCGCCCATTTTGATTCATCCTAACGGGGAACATATGCAGCTAAAGAGCCGAGGCATCGCCCTTGGTGTGCTCCCTGACATTCAAATTGAGAGTCAAAAGATAAAGTTTTGCAAGGGTGATGTTCTTGTTTTTTATACCGATGGAGTTACTGAGGCAATGAATTCAGATTATGATGAGTTTGATCTGCATCGTTTAGTGTTTACTGCCAATAAAGCACGTAGCAATGACGCGGAATATATCAGTCAGTCGATCATTACGGCCGTTAAAGAGCACGTTGGCACAACATCCCAATCAGATGACATCACCCTCGTTGTTATGAAACGAGATCCATAAAAATTTCGATGTATATCATAAAGATTCTTAAAAACAGAAATGCCAAAATTGATTTACTTACAGGAGAACTAAAAGATTAATAAGCCGTTTCTATTCAACATCTAGTTCTCTACTCAAAAGGAATAATAATGAGCAAAGAGCATACAATCAATCGCAACGCCCGTTTAGGTAAAACAACTGAAGACGAAATCCTGCTTTCTCCCCCCACCACACAACAAATCCCGTTTACAAAAACAGATACATGGCGCGTTTTACGAATTATGGGAGAGTTTGTTGAAGGATTTGAAGCCTTAGCTGATGTCGGTCCAGCAGTGACTATTTTCGGCTCAGCAAGAACGAAACCTGACCATCCTCAATATCAAGCAACCGTAGAAGTTGCCCGTTTATTAGGAGAATCAGGGTACGCCATTATTACAGGTGGCGGCCCTGGCATCATGCAGGCCGGTAACGAAGGAGCCAAAAAAGGGGATGCTCTATCAATTGGTTTGAACATTGAACTCCCCTTTGAACAACATATCAACCCCCATGTTGATTTAAGTATTGATTATCGCTACTTTTTTGCACGCAAAACAATGCTCGTTAAATATGCGCAAGCGTTTGTCATCTTCCCAGGTGGATTTGGCACTATGGACGAACTGTTCGAAGCATTAACTTTGATTCAAACTGGTAAAGTTCAGAACTTTCCTGTTGTTTTGTTCGATTCAGAATATTGGGGTGGGCTCATTGAGTGGCTTAAAGGAACCATGTTAGCAGGTGGGAAAATCTCACCGGAAGATATGGATTTAATTATGGTCACTGATGATCCGCAGGAAGTGTGTGATTTTATAGGGAAATGCCAGATTGATTCTGAAGCGCGTTTAGCTCAAGAACAAGGCGCCCGCAAAATGACTGAAAAATATTTAGGCGGCTAAAATTTAACGACTCTTAAATGGTACTCTGGACTATTGAAGGCATAATGTACATCACAGAAAGGTATAAAGTTTAAATCTTCTTCAATTATTGTGATTTACACGGTGATTGACAGAATTTGCAGCAAATTTATTCAAAAAAATTCTGTCAATCACAAAATAGATTTATGGCCCTAAAAAACATTGATCGGTATGAAATAATTCAAGAAATTGGACGGGGGGGGATGGCGACCGTTTATGAAGCCAATGACCCTCGTTTTGACCGCATTGTTGCGGTTAAGGTTCTCCCGAGGGAATTTATGCATGACCCTGAATTCAGGGGACGATTTACTCGGGAAGCCAAAACAATTGCGGCACTAGAGCATCCTGCAATTGTGCCGGTCTATGATTTTGGACAAGAGGATGGTCAACCCTTTTTAGTAATGCGCCTTATGCGTGGTGGCTCTTTAACTGAAAAGATGTTAGCTGGACCTATCTCCATTGAAGAAACATCCCAAATTTTAAAGCGCATAGGTTCAGCACTCGATCGAGCCCACAAAATGGGTATTGTTCATCGGGACATGAAGCCGAGTAATATTTTGTTTGATGAGTATGGGGAAGCTTACCTAGCTGACTTTGGCATTGTGCAGGTTTCAACTTCAGCAGATGCATTGACGGCAAGCGGTAGCTTGGTTGGCACACCCGCCTACATGAGCCCTGAGCAGGTTTATGGAGACAAAAAGCTAGACGGCCGTTCCGATATTTATGCCCTTGGCGTCATTCTGTTCCAAATGCTCACAGGAACTCCCCCGTACACAGCGGATACCCCAGCCAGAATGATGATGAAGCACGTGATGGATCCGGTGCCGCAAGTCCTTCAAATGCGCCCTGATTTGCCCAATGAGTTGGATTCAATCATCAATCGAGCCATGGCGAAGGAGCGAAACGAGCGATTTTCTCAAGCGTCTGAGCTTTCTTCTGCATTAACGGCCGTTACCACAAAACAAGAACGCCCCAATCAAATTCAGTCAGAACTTGCCGCCATTCGTGAAGAGATTGCTCAAGAGCGGATAGAGCAAGAAAAACAATCCGAAGCAAAAACTCAAACAGAAGTTCTGCCAGACCAAGTAATTCCGTTATCAAATCCTGAAATTGAAACTAAATCGCCAGGACTAAATATTCCCAGATGGGTTTATGGACTGGTTGGCTTATTAGCCATTATTTGTTTCGGTATTACTGGGGCCCTTCTTTTCGCTTCAAACCAACGACAGAATACAGAAAATGCGACATCAACAGCCGTTGCCATTGCAGATGTAACAAAATCAGCCGAATCTGCCCTTGCTACAGCTGACCAAGCGACCATTGATGCTATTCCACCGACAGAGACACCCACGAATACGCCAGAACCGACCTCAACATTCACACCCACGCCATCCATTGATTTAACAGCGACGCAAGAAAGTATTGTCAGCACCAAAGCAGCCAACGAAGCAGAAGCAACACGGCTTAGCCTCATTGAAACCCGAACCGCAGAAGCAACCGTTGAATCTGTTGCGCCACCCGTTTTGCTGCTAAATGATGACAAAACAACGCTGTTTGGCCCTGCCGATGGCACATTGCTTCATGAAACAAATAATTTGATTAAGTCCGACTATGCAGATATTTCAATTCAGAACTTTTTGCTTCAGGCAACCTTTGTGGCACCTTATGAAACGGCCGTTGCCGGTTGGGATTTTGGGGTCACCTTTAGACAACAAGCTGCCAATGATGAGCTTCGCCTTGTGGTTCGGTCAGATGGCGCATGGAATCTCAACAATCGCAGTTCAGATGATGATAACTTCATCCAAGAAGGTGATTTGAGTAATAGCCTCACATTGGGAAAAGGTAGCACCAACAGCATTCTAATTTTGGCGGTTGATGAAACAGGCTACTTTTTCTTAAACGGTGAATTTATAGAATCTCTCGATTTAAGCAGCAAGCTCGCAGAGGGAGATATTGGTTTAGGCACAGGCTACTACACCAACAATCAAGTTGATGGCGAGTCTACGGATTATGAAAGTTTCGCAGTTTGGCCAATAGAAGACGCATTTGGACCAGAGAATGGTGTTCTGGAACATATCGATGATGGTTTTATCAAAACGGTATCGACAGAGATCAACAGCAAGAACTTTATCGCCACTGCCGATTTCATCAATCCCTACGGTCCAGAAGTTGGCGTTTGGGATTATGGATTTTCATTTCGAGATGTAGAACTCGGCGAACAATATTGGTTCGTGATGGATTCAGAGGGGCTTTGGGATCTCATTAATCGTGTGGAAAATGACGATCAATATCTTCAAAATGACGCGGTAAAAGGGATTGACACGGCCGTTAACGGCCGTAATCGCATCACCCTCATTGCCTTAGAAGATATAGGGATTGTCTACATCAACGATCAATTTATTACCGAACTCAATTTAGCAGATCGATCGAATACAGGTGAGATCAAACTGGTAACAGCTTTCTTTGCAGACCACGAAGTACCAGGAAATAGTACAGGCTATGAAAATTTCACAGTCTGGCCTTTGCCTTAAACTTTGCCTCTCGTTTAAAAATAAATGTTACCATTCATACAATTACAAAATAGAACTATTTGCCGTTTTCAATCCACTTATAATGCGTGACCTCGTCTCAATTGGATCAATGACTTCATCCAGCTCCATAAATGATGCCGTGTTAATCGCCTTTCCTTCTTTGTAAACATAGGCCAGCATTTGTTCAAAAAGGGCTTGTTTTTCCGCCTCATCTTTCGCTGCTTCTAGTTCTTTCCTAAATCCCAATTTAACGGCCCCTTCTAACCCCATTGCCCCAAACTCACCGGTCGGCCATGCCACAGTAAAAAATGGAACATGGAAACTGCCTGCGCACATTGCCTGCGCCCCAAGCCCATATCCTTTACGCAAAATGACCGCAAAAAAGGGCACTTGAAGCTTGGCCCCAACTAAGAAAAGTTGTGAAGCGTGTCTTACAGTACCCGTGGCCTCAGCTTCGGGGCCAACCATAATGCCTGGTGTATCCACAAGCGAAAGCATGGGTATACCGTGCGCATCACAAAGCTGCATAAAACGCGCCGCTTTGTTGGCACTGTCAGAATCAATGGCACCCCCAAGATGCGTCGGATCATTGGCAATTAAACCAATCGGCTGCCCTTCAATTCGAATAAATGCCGTGATGATCCCTTTTCCAAATAACGGCCGTATTTCCAACACGGAATCTTCATCAGCCAACGTTTCAATAAGCTGACGCATATCATACATTCGACGGCGATTCTCTGGAATAGCTTGTCGTAACAGTCTTTGATCAGCACATGACCAATCAGAAACAGCACCTTGAAAGTAGGATAAATATTTTTTGGCAACCTTTACGGCTTCGGCCTCATCCTTAACCAAGATATCAATGACCCCATTCGTCTTTTGAAAAGAAACAGGGCCAACTTCTTTTGGATGAAACTGACCTAAGCCACCACCTTCAATCATGGCAGGACCGCCCATTCCAATTGATGCATTTTCAGTAGCAATAATCACATCAGAACAGCCAGCTAGCGCAGCATTCCCGGCAAAACAATATCCCGAAACAATGCTGATGAGTGGGATTTTCCCGCTCAACCCAGCAAAAAGAGTAAAAGTCATCACATCCAGTTGTGCCACACCCATAATGTCAACATCCCCTGGACGCCCACCTCCCCCTTCAGCAAATAAGATTAACGGCCGTTTTGCCTTATAAGCTAACTTCAACAACCTATCCATCTTTTTATGATTAAGTGCACCTTGTGTCCCCGCCAAGACGGAATAATCATAGGCCATTATCAAACATTGAGCAGTATCGTCATCAAAGATCGATCCATTTATTACACCAAAGCCAGCTACTAACCCATCAGCTGGTGTACGCTCAATGAGATCATCAAGTGAGCGACGACGACGTTGAGCGGCAACGATAGCTGAACCATATTCAGAAAATGTGCCTTCATCAACCAAATCTTTAACATTCTCTCTGGCCGTTCTTTGCCCTTTACGATGTCGTTTTTCAACAGCCTCTTGTCGATTCTCATCAAGTAAAAAGGCTCGACGATCCAATAATTCTTGTAAGTCAGAGCGAATAGCATCCAAATCTGTTTGTTCTTTCTCTTGGTACTGTGTGTCATTTTCAAAAGAAGGTTCAATAAAAAATAGTGGAAATTGACTCGAAAGGATTTGACCTTCAACCCCATTAATTTTTCGAACAATTCCATTCACGGTGCTTTCAATAACAGATTCCATTTTCATCGCTTCTATAACCGCTAATGGTTGGCCAAGATAAACCTCATCACCTTCTTGAACAGCAATCGAAACGATACTGCCTGGCATTTGTGTTTTAACGGCCGTTAATCCATCAGGCATCATCAAATCCGGCTTACTATCAGACGGTCCTGATTCCATCGGGGTAAAAGGCTGATCAACCGACTTGCTATGCGAAGCAATCTCTTCCAAATGTTCATCGATAAATTGGGTGTGCAATTGATTAGGTTCAGTCAATTCAGCAATTTCTAGCAAACCATACAAAAAGCTTAAATTGCTCGCTAAGCCCTCAACGACAGTGGCCTGAATCGTGTGTTTAGCCTTCAAAACAGCTTTTTCTAACCCAATATCATGTGTCACACAAATAATCTTTGCCAGTAATGAGTCAAATCTAGGCGAGGGTTTGAAACCGTTAAATCCATGACTATCAACCCGAATTCCAGAGCCTGACGGCATTTGAAAAGCCGTCACAGTCCCTATAGAAGGTTCGACTAGGCCATTTGCATGAACCGTCTCCATATTGAGCCGCAATTGCATTGCCTGTCGATTAGGCAAAGGTTGCGAAGGAAGATTGATTGATGAAAGGGAACGGCCGTTTGCTATCTCCAGCTGAATTGCGACCAAATCAATGCCATAAATCTCTTCAGTGATTGTATGCACAACCTGTAAACGCGGGTTGGCTTCTATGAAATAGAAGGAGGCGTTTTCATCTAACAACGTTCCATCAATAAGAAATTCAAATGTTCCTAAACTTTTATAATTCACCGCTTTTGCAAGAGAAATTGCTGAATCAACAAGCTTTTGTCGCAAACCGCTCGACATATCCGGAGCGGGAGCTATCT
The DNA here is from genome assembly GCA_028284105.1 of Anaerolineae bacterium. Taxonomy (GTDB): domain Bacteria; phylum Chloroflexota; class Anaerolineae; order Promineifilales; family Promineifilaceae; genus QQUD01. The sequence continues at coordinate 74 of JANQSK010000299.1, read as the reverse complement.
CAATGACCTTCTGATAGCGTCGCTGTAGACTACAGTCACGCTCACCTAACGCAGCAACATTCCCTTGGCCATCT
>JANQSK010000298.1 GCA_028284105.1 Anaerolineae bacterium | reverse complement strand
TCGTCAACGACACCGGAACGCATGCCATTGCTAAAGTTACCCCAAATGATGGAGCCACTGTCGATGTGGTGTTGATCAATCTCGCCAATAAAACTGTTGGCACTATCGCAGGAAATTTGCCCGACACATTACCTGAAACAGGACAACGCACTATGCTCCTCAATGAACAGCAAGGCGCTTATCTAATCCAGCGTGATGGCAAATATGAATTAACAACCTTTGCCATTGGGGCTCCATTGGCATTGAGTCAACTAGGAGAAATCGCTCATACATTGCCAGCGGACAAATCGCTAACCGTCTCTTTATTTGAAGGGGCAAATGCCAACAGTTTCTATCTGTTTGATACAAGTGGTGTGTATCAATATGAGTATGGTCTTGCTGATGGTGAAAAAGTGGCTTGGCAACCTACAGAACCAGCCCCCTTTGCTTCTATAGAACCTATAGAATGGTCTCCAACTGGTCAGTATTTGTTAGTTAAGGCGACACAGGGACAGGATTCAAATTATGGAATATGGGATGCTTCAACCAACCAGTGGCAACAGATTTTAGGATCGGGTGATCAAGGAACGGCCGTTTGGCAACAAGACGGCAAACTCGATATCATCACAACCCAACAAAATGAAGACGAAAGCCCAGCCTTCTTCATGACCACGTATCAACCCCAAACGGTCAATACTGCTTTTACGCTAGCAGAGGCTGAACAAACAAGACTTGTCACTTCATTTGAGCTTCCGAGCGAGACTTCAAGCGACGTAGCTATCAGCACCTCTCCAGCAAATGATGGTGAAACTTATTTAAGTGTGCAGTATATGGAAAGTGATGATATCCAGCATCTTATTGTGCTGCTAGATCGAGATAACAATCGCCTTGTTGATCATATGGGTTTAAGTGAAATGAATGATCGCTCAACCTATTCAAATGATGGGGATTTAATTTTGATGCAACAGTTGGATGATAATCGTGCGGTGGATGAGGTAGTAATTGTAGATATTCCTGAAAGAACAACCACTACTATATCAAATGAAGTTGGTACGATGTCAGATGATTTCACTTGGGTTGATCGATAATTTACACCCACTCTCCGGGAGGTTTAATAAATGAGTTTCGCCTTAGACTTAACCTCTCGGAGGGTTAGAGGATCATCTCGTGCCGAGAAGAAAAACCGTATTCATAAAAGGGAACTATTACCACATCTATAATCGCGGCAATAATGGCAACCGTATCTTCTTCAGTTCAGATCATTACCTCCATTGCCTCAAACTTTTAAAGCGGTATGCTCAAAAATACCAAATCACTATCATTGCTTATTGTCTTATGCCCAACCATTATCACTTGTTGGTGCGTCAGGATAGCGAAACGGCCGTATCCCACTTCATCAGTGTCTTGTTCAATGCATATGTCCAGGCAGTAAATCGGGGAAACGGCCGTTCGGGTAGCTTATTTGGTGAACGAGATGGCAAACTGATTGACCAAGAATTTGTCAAAACCTATTTTACAAACACTCAAGAATATATTGATTTTGTGATGGACTATTTAAATGGAGATTCAAGGCTGCCGGAGGATATTCAAAAATATCTGTTTGAATAAAAATGATGATGTATGCGACCTATTCTCCGGGAGGTTCAAATTACGTCCTAAGTCGCTTGATAAACCTCCCGGAGAGTTCGTGTTACAAATTTTATTCGTCGGTGACGCATCCTTCAGAGGCGGACTTTACGTTTTTGATGTATTTGTAAAGCGTGCCGCGAGTTGCTTTGTATGGTGGCATTGACCAAGCAGCACGTCGTTTGTCGAGCTCTTCATCAGACAGATCGACATTGAGTTGATTATTATCTGCGTCGATGGTGATCATGTCGCCGTTTTCCACAAGGGCGAGTGGCCCACCTTCTTGGGCTTCTGGTGTGATATGTCCTACGATGAAGCCATGAGACCCGCCAGAGAAACGGCCGTCTGTCATCAATGCTACATCCTTACCCAAACCAGCCCCCATAATGGCACTCGTTGGTGTCAACATCTCAGGCATTCCAGGTCCGCCTTTGGGCCCTTCATAACGAATAATAACCACATCACCCTTATTAATTTTCTTTTCTTCAAGTGCTGTCAACATATCTTCTTCAGAATCAAATACATTGGCTGGCCCTTTAAACAAAAGCCCTTCTTTCCCCGTGATCTTTGCAACAGAACCTTCGGGTGATAAGTTGCCGCGTAATATTTGAAGATGGCCCGTTTCTTTAATCGGATTATCCATAGGACGCATAATTTCTTGGTCGGCTGGGAAGTCAGGAACATCTGCCAAATTTTCAGCTAATGTTTTGCCGGTGACCGTCATGCAATCCCCATTCATCAACCCTTGATCGAGCAAGAACTTCATTACGGCTGGCGTACCGCCAATGTTGTGTAAATCTTCCATGACAAAACGGCCGCTTGGTTTTAAATCAGCCAAAAACGGCACGCGATCGCTTACCGCTTGGAAATCATCAATGGTTAAATCAACACCGACTGAGCGGGCCATGGCAATTAAATGCAAAACGGCATTGGTTGAACCACCAAGTGCCATTGTCACAACCATTGCATTTTCAAACGCTTCACGCGTCATGATGTCCCGTGGTTTGATATCTTTTTCTAGAAGTTGCAGGATGGCTTTTCCTGCTTCTACACATTCATTGGCTTTCTCTTCAGATTCTGCAGGATAAGAAGCGCTATATGGCAAACTCATTCCCAGCGCTTCGATAGCTGAACCCATGGTGTTGGCTGTGTACATACCCCCACATGCACCAGGGCCAGGACAGCTATTCATCACAATTTCTTGCCGCTCTTCATCGGTGATGCTACCAGCCAAGTATTCACCATAGCTCTGGAAGGCCGAGACGATGTCTAATTTCGAATGTTTAGCGGTGCATCCAGCTCGAATCGTTCCCCCGTAAACCATAATTGATGGTCGATTTAAGCGACCCATAGCCATTACACAGCCAGGCATATTTTTGTCGCATCCGGGGAGGGCGATCAGGCCGTCGTACCATTGGGCGCCCATAATCGTTTCTATGGAGTCAGCAATAAGATCACGGGATTGGAGAGAATAGCTCATACCATCAGTCCCCATTGAGATGCCATCACTTACACCAATGGTATTAAAACGCATACCAACTAAGCCGGCTTGACTAACACCGTCTTTAACCTTTTCACCCAAATCAAGCAGATGCATATTGCAGGTGTTGCCTTCATACCAAACGGAACCAATACCAACCTGAGCTTTATTCATATCTTCACGGGTCATTCCTGTGCCGTAAAGCATCGCTTGGGACGCCCCTTGTTTCTTGGGTTGGGTAATATTTTTGCTGTATTTATTTAGTTCTGACATGTTCTCTCCTCCGATTTTGAACACAGACGATTAGGAACACAGAGTTTCGCAGAGCTTTGCGACTAAAGTCGCGAGAGTGACACAGAGATTTTTGTTATCTAATTGTGATTCTGCAAGTGTTCAATTTGCTGTCTATTTTGAAATGACCTTTCTACAAATTCCGCCTTTTTTCAACAAAACAACATTGAAGTTAAACAAAAGACCGACCTTGCAACCTGAAAATTTCAGATACGATAATAGCTGGGCTTCATGTACAGATGTTATCTTTTCAACTGTTTTTAATTCCACAATGACTTGTTGGTTTACTAATAGATCAATTCGATAACCATGATCGAGTCTGATTTCTTTATATGAAATGGGTAAGGCCTTTTGTTGTTCAATGTGTAAACCTTGTTTCTTCAGCTCATAGGCTAAGCATGTTTCATATGATGATTCGAGAAGCCCCGGCCCCAAATTCCGATGGACTTCAATTGCTGAACCAATGATCTTAGATGTGAGATCATTTAGTTTCATATTCATTTCCCCTCAGGTTGGCACTCGTTCTATAAGTACATAATCTCTAAGAGAAACACAAAAATAGTGGAAGTATAATACACTGCGTACCTCTGTGGTTCTCTGTGAAACTCTGCGTACCTTTAATTACAATAATATCCGCTCTACAACTAAATCACCCATCTGTTGAGTCCCCACAGAATCCTCCCCTGCTTTTGCAATGTCGGCTGAGCGATACCCGTCTGCGAGCACTTGATCAACGGCCGTTTCTACCGCCACCGCAGCATCATTCAAGCCAAAGCTTGAACGGAGCATCATCGCTGTACTAAGAATGGTTGCCAGTGGATTGGCAATCCCTTGGCCAGCAATATCAGGGGCAGAGCCGTGAATAGGCTCAAAGAGCCCAACAGAACCTTCTTCACCGAGTGATGCTGATGGCAACATGCCCAAAGAACCTGTAATCATGGAAGCTTCATCTGACAAAATATCACCAAACATATTGCCTGTAACAACAACATCAAAATCACCTGGGCGGTTAATGAGATACATCGCCATCGCGTCAACCAGAATATCTTCATACTCAACGTCTGGATATTCTTGAGAGACTTCTGTAGCCACTTCACGCCAAACACGCATCGTGGCTAGCACATTGGCTTTATCAACAGAGGTCACTTTCTTGCTACGCTGTTGAGCAAGTTTAAAAGCGACATGCAGCACACGTCGGATTTCCATTTCGTTGTAACGCATGGTGTCAAAACCGCTGCGCCCTTCTGCCACGTCTTCACGGCCTTGGGGAGTTCCAAAGTAGATACCGCCTGTTAATTCGCGGACAAAAACAATATCTACATTTTCGACTCGATCTGCTTTGAGTGGGCTGGCTTCTGCTAAAGCTGAAAATACTTTGACAGGGCGAATATTGGCAAAAACGCCAAGCGATTTACGAAGTTGGAGTAAACCTTGTTCAGGGCGTACTTTAGCAGTTGGATCGCTCCATTTTGGTCCACCAACGGCCCCCAATAAGACACCGCGACTGTTGAGACATTTGCCAAGTGTTTCTTCTGGGAGTGGATTGCCTGTTTCATCGATAGCGATTCCTCCAGCTAATCCGGTTTCATAACTGAAGTCAACGCTAAATTTTTCAGATACGGCATTCAATACTTTTTGGGCTTCCGCCACAACCTCTGGCCCAATGCCATCCCCTGGTAAGAGGGTGATTTGGTTATTCATTTCTTCTCTTTTCTCCAAATAGTTGGCTGTAAATGGGTAACTTACAGCTCTTTCTTTAAATCAACGGCCGTTCCCCCGCATGCAGTGAGCAAGCGATTCGGCTCAATTTCAAACACAGCATTCGGTGTGCCTGCAGCAGCCCATATGGTTGGGAAAACCATTAAATCATCATCAACAAAAATAGTCATTTGAGTGGCGTGCCCAAGGGGTGTGACACCACCAATGGTATACCCCGTTGCCGCTTTAACTTGGTCAGCAGAGGCACGTTTTACCTTTTTACGACCGACCCCGCAAAGCTTGGCGAGCTTCTTTTCATCAAGTTGATTTTTCCCTGAGACAAGCGCCATAACTGGCTGGTGATTTACCATGAAACAGAGGCTTTTAACGATTTGCGCGACATCACAATTGACTGCATTTGCGGCCTCAACGGCCGTTCTAGTTGCTTCTTGATGCTCAATAATATTGAGCTCAAGCCCAAGTGCTTTTGCAGCGCTTTGAAATTTTTCTACAGATGGGTGCATAGGAATCGGATGAAGAGAGAAAGATGTAGGATGAACATTCTGCCTTCATCCCTCCTCCTTCTCCCTTAATTTAGTCAAAATCAATATCGTCATCAAAGTCTTCTTCAAAGTAGACATTGTCCTGACGTTTTTGAATATACTTATCAAAATTGGGAGGCGTATCTTCATCACCCAACGATTGTTCTAAGGAAACATCCCAAACCACATCAGCAAAATCATCACCGCTAAAGCCAAGATCGCCTTCAAATTCATCAATCTGAGTTTGTAGGTTATCTCGATCGACCTTTTTGATAGCTAATTGCTCACGGAGCTCCTCAGCCTTTAACTCGAAAAAGTCCATTCCTTCAGAAGCCATCACATCGGCCTGACGCATCATTTTACTTGTGTGGTGTCGTTCTAAGCGTCTTAATTCAATGCTGATTTCACTGAGACGATGATAAATCCTAGCAAGCTCTCTTTGAAGGGCTTCAGCTTTGAGTTTTTCATTGTTGCTAAAATCATCACTGCTTACAGAATCGGGTTCAAGGGCAAGGTTTTGAAGCTTTTCTAAATCGCCTGCCGCATATGCAGCATTTATAGCCATCATAATTTGCGTGCGATATTCGCGATCTGCTTCATCAATTGCCATATCTGGATGGAATCGACGGGCGAGTTCACGATACAGTTTCTTTAGCTCTTTGGCTTCATCTTTAGTGAGTTCTCGTTCGCGATTTTCGCTAGGTGCTTGTCGATAGCGGTATTCACCCTCTTCAGCAGCTCGCTGCCCCATTTGGCTAAACTCATCATCTTCTTCATCCCAATTGTCCCCTAACCATTGCAGCTTTTTACGAAGTGCTTCAATCTCTTCATCGAGCAACTCTAGTTTGGTGAGGAATGTGCCTAAACGTGACCGAATTTTGTATTCAAAAGAGTTGATCGAGGCTAATCTGTCAGCGAGTTCCGCTTCAGCCTCAACAAGCTCGGCTCTCTTTTCTTCAAGCTGAACTTCTAGCTCTTTGATCTGTTGGGTCCAATCAGTGTTGGCGATTGTGAGTTTATTTTTGCTCATAGGGTAATGTACAAATTACGGATTTGTTATATCGTCAATCCATAATTATTTAATCAGCGCATACTCCATTGAATCTGTAAGGGCTTGCCAGCTTGCTTCAATAATGTTGGGGCTGGCACCGACGGTACTCCACGTAAGGTTACCAAGCTTGCTTTCAATTAACACTCGAGTTGTGGCAGCTGTAGCGTTTTCACCGTCTAAAATACGTACTTTATAATCGACCAGTTTGACACCCGCTAATTTAGGATGGACGTCGACTAATGCTTTGCGTAATGCTTTATCTAACGCATTAACAGGTCCGTTTCCTTCTGCCACTGTGTGCATCCGTTTTGGACCAACGCGTACTTTGACGATTGCTTCTGCATTGAGTGCCCGTCCCTTTCGCTGCATGACGTTGACTGAATAGTCTAACAGTTCAAAGGGGGGGACATATGCAGGATGGGTGCGACGAAGCATGAGTTCAATGGATGCTTCCGCACCTTCAAACGTAAAGCCTGTTGGCTCTAATGCCTTGATATCAGCAAGCACTTTTTGAAGGTCTAAACCCTCGGTATTGATGCCAAATTCTTTGGCTTTATCTACTAAATTTCCTCGACCAGATAGTTCGGACACAACGCTCCTCTGCACATTGCCAATGGCCTCTGGAGCGACATGCTGATAGCTTTCTGGATTTCGCAGCATGGCGGCAACGTGTGTGCCTCCTTTGTGTACAAATGCGCTACTTCCCACAAAAGGTTGATGCGTGTCTGTCTCTAGGTTAGCGACATCGGCAACAAATCGGGACAGGTCAGTCAAGCCTCTGAGGTTTTCATCAGAGACGCAATCATGCCCCATTTTTAATTGTAAATCAGGAATGATGCTGCATAAGTTGGCGTTGGCCACCCGCTCACCATATCCGTTGATGGTTCCTTGGACGTGGACTGCACCCCCTTTGACACCGGCTAATGTGTTGGCGACGCCTAAGCCAGAGTCATCATGAGTATGAATGCCAAGCTGCACATTGGGACCAAGGGCTTCACGAACGGCCGTAAAAATCTCCTCAATCTCCCATGGCAGTGAACCACCATTCGTGTCACATAATACCACAGAATCGGCTCCATTGACGGCGGCAGTTTTTACAGTAGCAAGGGCATACTCTGGGTTTGCTTTGTATCCGTCAAAGAAGTGCTCGGCATCATAAATGACTTCCTTGTCATGAGATTTACAGTAAGCCACGCTATCCCCGATCATGGCTAGATTTTCTTCCATGCTCGTTTGTAAAACATCCGTAACATGAAGGTCCCAGCTTTTGCCAAATAGTGTAATGACAGGGGTGTTGGCTTCGATTAATAGACGTAGATTGGCGTCATCTTCAGGCTTGGTATTTTTCCGGCGTGTACTGCCAAAGGCAGCGACTTTTGCCGTTTGAAGTTTGAGAAGGTGAAACTTTTCAAAAAACTCAACATCTTTAGGATTAGAACCCGGCCAGCCCCCTTCAATATAGTGAACACCGAATTCATCTAGCTTTTTGGCTATTTTAAGCTTGTCATCTAGTGAAAGAGATATTCCTTCTCTTTGAGTGCCGTCACGCAAGGTCGTATCATAGATAAAGATTTGTGACATCATTTTCTCCATTTAAAATATACGACTTAAGACCCCTTTGGTGTCCCAAATCAAACATTTTAAATTATTCAAAAAGGTTAACTCTCGCTGGATTGGCTGACTCGTAGGCTTCAACTTTTTCAGCCTGCTTCATAAGATAGCCAAGTTGGTCAATTCCTTCGAGCATACAATTTTTACTAAACCCATCAATGGGGAATTCAACAGAACGGCCATCTGGCAAAGTCAACGTTTGAGCGTCTAAGTCAATTGAAAGCGCTGCTTCTGGATCTTCTTCGGCAATGCTTAATAGTTGTTTATGCGTCTCTTCGTCAACAATAATAGGTAGTAGCCCATTTTTGAGCGAGTTATTGCGGAAAATATCAGCGAAAGATGTGCTGATAACCGCTTGAAAGCCATAATCCATCAGCGACCAAGGGGCATGTTCCCGGCTTGAGCCACAGCCAAAGTTGTCGCCTGCGAGTAATACTTTTGCACCTGTTGCACGATCGGTGTTGAGCACAAAATCTGCTTTAGGCGTTCCATCTTCGTTGTAGCGCCAATCGGCAAATAAGTTTAATCCTAGCCCTTTCTTACTGACGGTTTTCAAAAAGCGCGCTGGGATTATTTGGTCGGTATCAATATTTTCAGTGGGCATTGCCACCATTTTTGAATCAAGTTTTGTAAAAGCTTGCATTGTTTTCCTCTTTTCTTAAAGTGTCCGTACGTCTGTTACTTTGCCAGTAACGGCCGTTGCTGCAGCAGTTAATGGGCTTGCCAAGAAAGTACGTCCACCTTTCCCTTGGCGACCTTCAAAATTACGGTTACTTGTGCTGACCGCGTATTGTCCAGGTTGAAGTTGGTCTCCATTCATGGCGATACACATCGAGCAACCCGCTTCACGCCATTCGGCCCCAGCTGCCTTGAAGATTTCAGCTAAACCTTCTTGTTCTGCTTGCTTCTTGACATCTTGTGAGCCAGGTACAACCATCACACGGACATCTTCACTCACGCGGCGCCCTTTCATGACCTCGGCAGCCTGACGGAGGTCAGAAATTCTTGAATTGGTGCAGCTACCGATGAAGACGACGTCAACAGGTTGGCCAAGAAGCTGTTGTCCAGGTTGTAGATCCATATAGTTGAGTGCTTTGGCAATGGTGTTCCGTTCACTGATGTCGGCGACGCTCATTGGATCAGGAATCGCTTCAGTAATGCGCATGCCCAAACCAGGATTCGTGCCATAAGTGATCATTGGTTCAAGCGCAGATGCATCGATATCAATTGATTTGTCATAGGTTGCGCCTTCATCTGAAGGAAGTTGACGCCATTTAGCAACGGCCGTATCCCAAGCTGCTCCCTTTGGCGCAAATTGGCGATTGGCAATGTATTCAATGGTTGTGTCATCTGGTGCAACCAAACCGGCACGTGCCCCACCTTCAATGCTCATATTGCAGATGGTCATGCGTTGTTCCATCGTAAGTCTTGTAATGCCTTCCCCGCGATATTCAAAGACATGCCCAGTGCCACCACCAACACCGATTTCAGCCAACAAAGCAAGGATAATGTCCTTTGAAGCGGTACCTTCTGGTAAACGGCCGTTGACATTGACAGCATATGTTTTTGGTTTTCGTTGGAGCAAACATTGGGTTGCCAAAACGTGTTCAACTTCGCTGGTACCAATGCCAAACGCCAAGGCACCAAATGCACCGTGGGTTGCAGTGTGGCTATCACCACACACAATGGTCATCCCTGGCTGGGTTAAGCCCAATTCTGGTCCAATAACGTGCACAATGCCGCGATTTGGACTGTGCATACCATGAAGCGTAATGCCAAAGTCTGCACAATTTTTCTCAAGTGTTTCAATTTGCTTGGCTGCAATCGCGTCTGCAATGGGAACATTAAGTGGTGTGGTGGGAATGCTGTGATCCATGGTGGCGATCGTTTGAGACGGCCGTTTCACTTTTAAGCCTCGTTCACGCAAACCAGAAAATGCCTGAGGTGATGTCACTTCATGAATAAGGTGTAAATCGATATATAGAACGGCTGGGCTGCCTGGTTCATCGACTACAACATGATTTTCCCAAATTTTGTCAATAATTGTCTTAGGTGTACTCATATCTTCCTACTTTTATCTTTATTTATTCGGTTTTATGCCGCCGAATACAGCGAGTTCAAAAATCTTTAAATAAGTGTCTACTTCTTTGAATCCAATATCGCATAGCCATTGACACTGCTGTGAAACCGGGGCCAAAATGTTGGCGGCTTTATCGGGTCGATTGTAAAACTCAGTTGCTACATCATGTCGCGTTTGGGCGCTTCCTGTTTTGCGTTGATAAGCAAATAGTGAATCAATAAATAACGTTTCGAATTGATTTTCAATCCAAGGGGAAGGGGAAGAAACATGTTCAATGTTAATGAAGATGCCGCCTGGAACAAGCAGATTATAAATGTCTTGGTAAATTTCTTGTTTCCTTGAATCAGGCTGATGGTGTATTGAAAAGCCTGAAACGACCGATGAAAACTGACTTGGAATTTCTGAGTGGTCTTTAAGGTGAGAAAGCCAATCTTTCTGCCCGTAATCTATTGCTAAGAACGAGGCATTGGTTCTATTCCCAATTCGGCTTTTTGCTGCATCAAGCATGGGGTCTGAGAAATCAACAAAAACGGCCGTTGCTTCTGGAAAATGTTTCAAAACATTGTGACCCAAAATGCCATCCCCACAGCCTAGATCCAAAACAGACCCTAAATTGGGTTGTGCCGCTTTGATTAAGCGCAACATGATATCGATTTGTTCATGTGCTAAGGGAATTGCACCCCGAACACCTTCTAAAAAGGTGTGAGTGAGTTCAGCACCTTGCCAAATGGTGTCATCAATAATCACGAGTTTTCTCCTTACCCCTCTGCCCAGTTTCACGACAGGAGGGCAAGAGAGGTGATTCAGTTAACTTTTAATAGCAATATAAATACCGAAAATTTGTTTTTTACAGAGCAAGTCAACGGCAGTATTTCCAGCTTCTTTCAATCGGTCGTAATGTGAAGATATTGAAAGTGATGTGTCTTTTACAAAAATAGAGCTTTGCAGTTGAAGTGTTTCATCGTGATCAGGTGCCATCTTTGGCATTGAGTGCCCATAAACGGCCGTGTTGGTTGAGACAGTTTGAGTCAACACGGTATCAAAACTTTGGCTATTTTCGTGGGCTTTCTCTAAAAGAGTAGCCATATCTTCAACTGAAACGTTCATTAGTCTTGTTTTTCTAAAAGATACGTTGGATCGCCATCGATACTGGTCGTATTTTTCTTTTCCCAATAAGTTTGAAGCTCTTCTTCACTCTTATTCTCAGTCCACTGAACTAGTGTCTGCCGTTCTTCCCGAAAATCCATTCGAGGAACCGCATACCCGCATGAGGTTTGAACAGATTCCACATCCATTAGGATGATTTGCCGAGCCCCAACCAGTGGGGGGAAAAGTACAATCATATCGTCCCATTCTTCATCGTATTCATGAACAGCTTTGCCATGCCCATACAATCTCAAAATGAGTGGAGAGGCAGTGAAGCTACAAAACATGACAGTCATGCGGCTATTTTGCACAAGATGAGCGGCCGTTTCATTTCCGCTGCCAGTAAGGTTCAAAAAAGCAATCTTGTTGTCTCCTAGCACTCGAAAGCTGTCCATCCCTTTAGGCGAGAGATTAATACGGCCGTTGTCAGGCGCCGTTGAAACAAAAAAGATATGCTGTTCGCTAATAAACTTTTTTACTCGGTCATTAAGGTGATCAAAAAATTCGGCCATAATTTGTTTTGTAATTCAGTAATTGAGAAATTACCCAATTACTGAATTACTTCATCTGAACTAATTGATATTTACAACACTTGCCGACTCTTCTCGAGCGGCTAAGAGTTTGTTCAACGCACTCAAATATGCACGAGCGCTAGCTACAACGATGTCCGTACTTGCGCCATGGCCACTAAACGTACGATCAAATGATTCACCTGTTTGTGGATTAAAACTGGTGCGATCTTCATCATTGAGTGATTGAATACGAATGGTAGTTTCAGCCTGAGCATCAATCCCTTCGGTTACCGCATTGATGCTGAATTCGGTTAGGCGATTTCTGACACCGATGATGCGGTTGATGGCTTGATAAACAGCGTCAACAGGACCACTTCCCAAAGCCGCATCTTTGTATTCTTTTTCATTTGGACCGGTCAAGCTGACTGAAGCAGTCGGCATGCTGTGATCCCCACATGACACTTGGATATGATTCAATTTCCAAATTTCAGGTGGTTGATAAATCTCATCTGCAATAATGGCTTCCAGATCCGCATCTGTTACCATCTTTTTCTTATCGGCTAATCGTTTGAAGCGTTCAAATGCAGCGTTCAAATCTTCTTTTGAAAGATTGTCATATCCCATTTCTTCCAAACGGGCGCGGAATCCAGAACGACCAGACAACTTACCCATAACTAATTTTGAAGCATTCAGCCCAACAGTTTCTGGACGCATAATTTCATAGGTCAGGTTGTTCTTCAACATCCCGTCTTGATGGATACCAGATTCATGAGCAAATGCGTTTGCACCGACGATCGCTTTGTTAGGTTGGATCACCATACCGGTATAAGAGCTGACCATGCGGCTGGTGCGTGTGATTTGGGTTGTGTCGATCTTCGTTTCAACATCAAAATGTTGTGGACGAGTCGAAATGGCCATAACAACTTCTTCAAGTGAAGTGTTACCTGCTCGTTCACCAATCCCATTGATGGTGACTTCAACCTGTCGCGCACCATTTTCGATGCCTGCTAACGTATTAGCGGTTGCCAATCCTAAATCATTGTGACAATGGGTTGACCAAACGACTTTGTCAGCACCTGGGGTGTTTTCAATCAAATATTTGATCAGCCATCCAAACTCTTCAGGCGTGGTGTACCCAACTGTGTCAGGGATGTTAAGTGTTGTCGCACCTGCTTTAATCGCTTCTCCTAAAACTTGAACCAAGAATTGTGGATCTGAGCGCCCCGCATCTTCAGGTGAAAATTCAATATCATCACACAGAGTTTTCGCAAAGGAGACCGCTTCTATAACTTGATCAATACATTCTTCACGATCCATTTTTAGCTTGTGATTCAAGTGAATATCACTCGTTGCCAGAAATGTGTGGATGCGATGTTTCGGTGCTGCGTTAACTGCGTCAAATGCACGTTGAATATCTTCTTTATTGGCGCGAGCTAGTCCAGCAATTGTCATAGGCACGCCATCTTCTCGGCCTTCAGTTAAGGGGCCAATCTCTTCAGCAATTTGGCGAACAGCATCGAAATCGCCCGGTGAGGCGATGGGGAAGCCAGCTTCACAAACATCTACACCTAGACGAGATAGTTGTCTAGCAATCTCAAGTTTTTCATGCACATTAAGGGTTGCGCCAGGTGACTGCTCGCCATCACGTAATGTGGTGTCAAAAATGATAATTCGATCTTTGTTTACAACACTATCTCCGTCCATTGTATGTATCTCCTTAAATAAAGTGTTTTGTATCAGGTATCACACGATTGATACCTGATACGTTGAACTTAAAAATTATTCAACCGTTTTTGGATTCAACCATGGCATCATGGCGCGCAAATCTTTACCAACGGCTTCGATTTTGCTGCCACGTGCTTTGGCACGCATGGCGTTAAAGCCTTCGCGACCTGTTGCATTTTCATCGATCCATTCTTCTGCAAATGAACCTGTTTTAATGTCATCGAGCATTTTCTTCATGGTCGCGCGTGTTTCATCAGTTATGATTTGTGGGCCACCAATGTAGTCACCATATTCGGCCGTGTCGCTCACGCTATAACGCATATAAGCCAAACCACCTTGGTACATGAGGTCAACAATCAATTTGAGCTCATGGAGGCATTCGAAGTAGGCAATTTCTGGTTGATATCCTGCTTCAACCAAAGTGTTGAATGCACTATTGACCAATTCACTAACACCACCACAGAGGACAACTTGTTCTCCGAAAAGATCTGTTTCGGTTTCTTCGGTAAAGGTTGTTTCAATAACACCGGCGCGGGTGCAGCCAATGGCTTTTGCATAAGCTAAGGCAAATGACATTGCGTTTCCAGAAGCGTCTTGTTGAACAGCAACCAAACCTGGGGTGCCAACACCATCAACAAATACTTCGCGAACGCGGTGTCCTGGTGCCTTAGGGGCAACCATGCTTACGTCTACATTTTCAGGTGGCACAATTTGGCCAAACCGAATGT
>JANQSK010000265.1 GCA_028284105.1 Anaerolineae bacterium | reverse complement strand
ACAAACCAATCGCACATTCCACTATTTTGATTCCCCCTGCCCGCACAGCATCTTTTGTATGATGGAAGAACTAGGGGATGATGCCTTTTCCTTCTTAGCAAGCTCTACTTAAGTAAAACGAAGTTCCTGTTTTTAATAAAGCGACTGCTATTAACTTCGTTTCCCCGAGGTTCCGAAGTTTATTTGTTATAGGGTTTTCAAATTAGAAACTTCGGAACACTTAACTGAAACAACAATCTCAAAACAAATTCCCGCTTGTTTCTCTGCTCTTTGCACACTCACTAACCTTCACAGACAATTCCCTCAATGATAGTTGAGGTGCACCAATTCGCGTGAAGAAACAGATACTAAAGAGAGTCTTTCCTTGGCTTATTGCTATTGGGCTTTTTGTCTGGGTTTGGTTACAAATTCCATGGGGTGAAGTCGGGGAAGTTTTTCGCTCTATTTCACTGATTGGCCTCACAGGGTTGATTGTGTTGGACTTGATCATTGTGCTCATCATGAGCGGTCGCTGGTGGTTTGTTCTGCGCGGATTGGGAGTTCAAATCAACTATCTAACCGCTAGTCGATATCGTTTAGCAGCAACGGCCGTTAGTTACTTCACACCGGGTCCGCAGTTTGGCGGCGAACCGCTACAGGTTTGGGTGCTCACCAAATACGAGGGTGTTACAGGGGAAACGGCCGTTGCCTCAGTCACCATCGATAAGCTGATGGAGCTCATCGCCAACTTTGCCATCCTTGTTTTTGGCGTGCTTGTCATTCTGCAAACGCAAGCCACAACGCTTCAAACAAACCGACTCACCTTACTATTAATTGTTCTTCTCTGGAGCGTACCTACGGCTCTGCTTTTTCGTATGTTTCATGGACATCAACCGCTTTCAACCGGATTGTCTAAACTTCTCAAGCTGCTTTTCAATCTTATCTCTTTTCGATTCAAAAAAACGGCCGTTAGTATGCTTAAAACCGTTAGAAGCAGTGAGAAAAGAGTCCATCAGCTACGACAACAGGCACCGAAGCAACTACTCTTCGCTTGGCTCATGACCTGTCTCAATTGGCTGCTTTGGTTTGCTGAATTTTGGTTGGTCTATTACTTATTAGGATTACTGCTCAATTGGAACGAGCTCTTCTTTTCTTTGACGACGGCACGTATTGCCTTCTTGCTTCCTTCCCCAACAGGTTTAGGCACATTTGAAGCAAGCCAATATGTCGCCATGACAGCCATTGGTCAATCGGTGGCGATTGGCCTAAGCGCCACATTGCTCATGCGGGTGCGCGACACACTCTTAGCAGGTCTGGGCTTATGGTTTGCAAGACGGTTGATTGGTGAAAATTAGAGATTCGAACGATCTTGCCCAAAAGTTTAATTGCTCAGCTATGGTTTTGAGACCGGACTAAACTTGCAAGAAAGTCTGTCACCTTCTTTCCCGTTTCTGCCCAAGATGGGTGGGCATCATAATGCTTTTTCGCTTGAATGCCCATTTGCGCAAGGAGCCTTCTATCTTGATGATATTGGCGAACAAAACCCACTATTTCATGCGTATTTGAAAGTGAAATAAGGTAGCCATTTTGGCCATGGCGAATAAGCTCTTGCCCTGCCCCCGCCGTCGATGCAACCACCGGTAAACCAGCCCCCATCGCCTCCAAGTACACAATGCCAAAGGGTTCATAAAGCGATAGCATGATAAACAGTTGATGTGCCTGATAATGGGCTGACATCTTTTCTGGTTCAATAGGTCCCATCAGATTGACTTGCTCGCTAATGCCTCGATTGCGTACAAATGCCTCAATCTCATTGACATATTCGGGTTCTAGATCACGTCGCCCAATTGCGGTTAATTGCCAAATGGGCTCCGAAAGTTGAGCCAGTTCAGATAGCAAAATACGCAGCCCTTTTCGCTTGATATAGTTCCCAACATACAAAATGCGGATTGGGTCCTCTGTTGATGAGCGAGTTACAATTTCTTCATCAGTTACCGGGATTGACCAATGATCACGACCTGGATAGGCCATTACACTGGGTTTGTTCTCACGTGTCAAAAGATTGACCTGACGCATCGTATCGTAGCTATTAAAAATAAAACCATCCATTTGATTTAAATACAGGCTTTCAATCTGCTTATAGAACAGCTTTTTATAGGCCGGATGGGGTTCTGAACAGCGAAGTAGATGGATGATTGAAACAATCGGAATATTGCGGTGTTGTTTAATCACTGGATTAAGGCCAATTAATGAGGGGTGATTCAGTTCATCCTGAACAAGAATGTCAAGCTTTGCTGAAATGATTTGCTGCACCCATTGACGGGAAAAATTATCTTCAAAGTGACGCCAATAGCTGCGCCAGGGTAAGGAAAAAATAGAAACCTTATGCCCCTGCGAACGCCAAAAAGAAACGAGCTGTTTGTCATACAAATAGCCGCCACTAATGACCTCTAAATCCCCGTAAATCACAAGCCCTATATGCATCTTCACGCTTTTCGAGCAATTAGAACCTGATAGCTCATGAATCCTTGAGCATACAAAGTTTCTAAGACAAGCCCTCCTATAAAAATATCCTTAGCCCCTTTGATATTAGATGGCACTCTTTGAATGAGTTGCCACATCACTTTTAATAGTGGAATTGGCCATTTTCTAGCAGTAACGAAAGTCGTTAAATCTACAGCCTTCACGAGTTCAAGGTTAGCCTGCCCAAGGCCTATTTGATAGTCAGATGTTGTATATAATTTTTGAAGCTGCCAGCTTTTAGTAAAAATTTCAGCAATTGAATCAACTTTTTTCTCAGGTTTAGCCATATCTTCAACAAGAACAATTTGACCACCTGGATTCAGGTGCTGAGCTAGGTTTTTAATTGATTCTGATAGCTCAACGCTATGGGTCAATGCTTCGATGGAAACGACTAAATCAAATGTATCCTCAAAAGCATCATCATAACTGCCCTGAATAAACTTGACCTTTGAGCCCAATCCAAGCTGGGCGGCTGCTGACCGAGCAATCTCTACCTGTTTTGGGCTAAGTGTAATACCAATTCCTGTCCGATTTTGGTTCAGCAATGAAAACAAGGTGCCCCCAACCCCACAGCCAGCATCTAAGATATGTGCGTCCCCTGCAAGGTCTAAATGATGGGATAACCAATCGTTTATGTCTGAAATATTTTGATAAGTCTTGGTTTGAGGGAATTTAAGCTTCTTATGGATCGTGTGATTTTTATGGGTGATTTGGTCGTTTTCTGCCTGTAATAAACGATCATATAGTTGACCAACCTGGTCAATATGGGCTTGATGATGCGGTGGGCTGTGATTAACCTGACTCACTTTTTCTGAGGAGGAAGATGAATTCATAAGCTGTTGATAGTGGGCGTAACCCCTGACGAATTTTTGTTGGATTGGGTGTGTAAAGGCCAAGCGTCGCAATTTGCCCCCACCGCACAAACGGCCATTGATCGGGAATGACCTTCACAATCTCAAAGCCATTTTTTTCAAAATAAGTGTGCCAAGCTTCAAGCGTTTTTGCCCCTTGGTGACCCTCTTTATTTCGCAACCCGAGTTTTTCCATGAAGAGTTTCCATGTTAGCGTGTTGCTGTTACGCACCAGAAAACAAAAACGGCCGTTTTCCTTGCCAACGCGATGAATCTCACCCAACACTTGTTCAAGGTTAATCATGCGCTCTAAAGACCCTAAACAGGTGATGGCATCCATTGAGCCGTCTTCAAATGGAAGCTGTTCAGCATTGGCAGTTTGTGTCTGAGCAGCTGGCACGTAGCTTTTAGCCATTTCAATTGCTTTTTCAGAGATGTCGATGCCGTATGCTTTGGCACCTACTTGTAAAGCTTGCTGCAACATCAACCCAGGACCACAGGCCACATCAAGGAAGGTTTCATCAGGCTGGAGGTTGAGGAGCTTTATGTAAACCTCATAAGCGGCTAACGGCCGTAAATAGCTAAACCCGCGTTGTTGGTACGTTTTATCAAACCAATTCTTAATTTGAGTTTGCTCTTGCTGTCTGATTGATGTCATAGTTTTATAAATAGCGACGTGTTCTTGCCGCAAACGCCTGATAGTCTGGCCCAAATTGCCAGCTCAAAAAGTCCTCTTCTAACAAGACTCGAAAGTGCATATTGCCTACAAAGAGCAAAAATCCAATCCCCATTTCCCAAGTAGGATACAGCAACCAAAGCCCAATAAATGTAAAGTACATCCCTAACAAAATAGGATTGCGACTCAGAGAAAAGAGACCACTTGTTTTTAACGGCCGTTCTTGCTCAACTTCATGATGCATTTGCCACGCTGCATGTAAACCCACGATGCGCCCCAACAGTGCCAGCACAACCCCAACCACAATCCACACCATCTCATTTGGCAAAGCAATGACGTTTAAAAACTGCTGGAAGGGTGGCCAAATGGCTTGGGCTAGCGGTAAAAGATACACAATCACAACAAACACAGTCG
>JANQSK010000248.1 GCA_028284105.1 Anaerolineae bacterium | reverse complement strand
TTCAGCTTGTCAGCCATCAGCGATCAGCTTGGTACTACGTAGCTCTGATGATTGGCTAAATTGTACCAAGCTAACGGCTGAAATGCTGAATAGCTGAATGCTTACTTACTTTCATTCTTTAGGTTGAAGCATAGCCACCAAATTGACGGCGTAAGGCATCAACGACAGCAACCATACTCCTCTCTAACTGCTCCCGCATTGCAGAACTGTTGCTATGCTCAAAATAATGTTGCCACGTCATTTGGCAGCCACCTTCAATGGAGGTAAAGGAAAGAGCGCCGACATGGCTACGCATGCCAAACGGGTGCGTGGCGTCGATGCCTCGAAAGGCGTAGCACTGTGGCGGGCGCCATTCGATGATCTCTTCTTCCAGCACCAGCCCGTTTTCTAAAACACACCTGCGTATTGCCCCCACCGCTTGCACCTCGCCCGTTTTGGGTGAGGTGATGGTTACTTTGTCCATCCACGAAAATACCTGACACATTACCACCGGATCGCTGAGGGCGTGGAAGAGGGTATCCGCGGTAGTAGGCAGGGTCGCAGTCATTGTGATCTGGAGTGGCGCGGCTGTCCATTGTGTAATGTCCATCTGGGCACTGCACATGATATTCCCTCAACAATGTTGCTCTTGTAGTCAATGACAACATGATTAATTGGACATGATAGCGGCATTTTCCATGACAATCTGTGTGTACCAACTCGCCAATTCCTCACCAATTTCGTGTGGGTAATCCTCTTGAATGAAGTGACTGCCTTCGCCTAAGTACACCAATTTAGTATTTTTGAATTCATTTTTCACAACCTCGACATCCTCTTTTTGTAAGCCAACACCAGGCGAGACATAAAGGCATAATTTTGGTAGATCGTTCGATTTTAGCCATTCATGATAATTGGCAATGATCTTGGCAGATCGTTCAGGTTTGCCATGAATAGGTACATCTTTGGGCCAGGCCAGTAACGGTTCACGGCTATGCGCATTGGGATAGGGTGCAGCATAATAATCCATTTCCGTTTGTGTCAACTTCCGATCAATTAAATCGGGGAGCATCTTTTTAATAAAGATGTTAGCACGTTTGACCAACAGCGGGCCGAATAACGGATGCCGCATCATCCGAAATCCCATTTGTAGGCTGAATGGCATCCCATCAAAATTTGGGGCTTGAATCGCCGCTTCCATAAAGGCAATAGCCTTAATGTTCTCTCGATTGGTGTTGGCATAGTGAAAGCCCATAATCGAACCCCAGTCATGCAATACCAAGGTGATATGCTTCAAGCCCAATTCCGTAATAAATGCTTCTAAGTATTTGTACGAATTTTCAAAACCGTATTGAATATTCGGCTTATCAGACTTGCCCATGCCAATATGATCCAAGGCAATACAGCGCCCATGTGGCACCAAATAGGGAACAACATTGCGCCACAAATATGAGGACGTTGGATTTCCATGAAGAAATAGAATCGGATCACCCTCTCCTTCATCAATATAATGTATTTTGTTCCCTTTTACTGCTAGATATTTCGACTCAAATGGAAATCCTGCTGAAATTGTCTTTGACATGATTGATCTCCTACCTCAATAAACTGGAATTAATAAAAAGTAACAGATTTAACTGTTTCACAGTCATTTACACCGAAGCTGGTGGCCTCAAGTTTGTAAGTTGTTGCAAAACTTACAATCTTGAGGCTATCTTTCAACTTTCAGTGAACGATTAATCTTTTCCAGTTATTTTGCTATTGTGAATACCGCGTGTATTGTCGTTTCAAGAGGGGCTGTTAATAGCGGAGGAAGATCCTGGAGAATGGGTCCAATATTGTTTTGATGAAATGCAAGAGCTTCCTCGTTAGCGAAAATCGATTCTACATAAAATTGATTTGTTGTCTCATCAAAAGCAGCGAACCAAATAACCGGGCCACCTTCAGACATTTTTAGTGAAATTTGCTTTTCACATGTGACCAATAATTCTCTGACCGCTTCAATCTTGTCGGGTTTTGGGGTCATAATTGCTCGGCGATGCTCCATTGTATTACTCATATCTATCTCCTATTACTAATAATTAGGCTTGTTTAACCCAAGTTGAATTATTTGATTGTAGTCTACACTCAAACGACACAAGGTAACATGACAAATCGTTTGGTTTATCGTTTGGTTGGGTCATTACTACCACCAAACATAATTGGAATGAAGCGCCATCTTCTCAGGTAGACCGTTTCAGGAGATTTGATAAAGCAGTAACAAAATGTAATGTCACCTTAAAAGTAACACTCCTGGGGATTAATGAATAAAGATCATGCACAAGCCACTGTTTGGTCCGTTGGGTAATAGCAATTTTCTTTAGATCAGCCCCAAACGGCGGGCGTGGAGGGTAGCCTCAGTACGATTGCGAACATTCAGCTTTCCAAAAATGTTGCT
>JANQSK010000228.1 GCA_028284105.1 Anaerolineae bacterium | reverse complement strand
TCAAACCCAATGTTGAGCTGTTTGGGGAAACGGCCGTAACTCAAGCAACTAAAATTTCACCGAGCATGAAAATCTGTTCCAATAAAATCCATTTCCAATTTTTGGGCAATCGCTTGAGAAGCGTGATTATCCCAAGACGTGCTGTAAAGTGGGACGGCATTCAGGGCGTTGACCGCTTTGGCCCATGCTGAGACCGTTTTTAAAGCTAAACCTCTTCCTCGATAGTTGGGATGTGTCTCAACACCAGCTTCGTGTGCTTCAGGTGTGATTCTAACACTGGCACAAACAGCAACTGCATGACTATTTATGACAGCTGCAACAAATGGTGTGCGATGAGGAACATCTGGTATCCAATCATTCATGAGTGGTTTTAAGAGGTTCTTATTGCCTTCGTTGATATGGATGATGTTGGTTGAGTCTGAATAATTGATTTTTCTGATGTAGTAGGCTGGTCCATGCCAAATCGATTCGATGGACTGATGCTGAGAAAGGAGAGTCAAATACTGTTCGCGGAATTTTGGAGGTTCAAGTGGGTTGCTCAATAAAGGTTCTTTCTGAACGAAATTTAGAATGGATTTTTTCAGGCCACTAGGAAAATCATGGCGAAAAATGCTGAAGTTTCCTTCAAATGTTTTTGCTAAATGGAAGCAGGGTACACTGCCTCCATCAAATTGATTGCTACCTGTGATTTGCCCAGACTTATCATACGTGTACAGAGCATGGGTATGCAATTTCATGAATTTAAGAGGGCCAGAAGTCAAAAATTGGCTAATATTCCATAGCACCTTTTCCAGCTATGATTTTGCTCCGGAATTTAATGATTCGGGCGACACGTGTTTCTGATTTTTTAGCTGAATTTAAATTGAAAATATAGCTTCTTTGGCGGCCTGGGGTGAGGCTGTGAAATGCTTCGGCAAGTTCAGGATCGGCATCCATTGCTTCAATGAGTTCTTCAGGTAAATCCAAGTCATACTGCTCTTTGGGTGGTTTAATCCCAGCTTCTGCATACGCTTTGGCTTCTTCGATATAGGCCTTAATGATTGGCTCCATCCCGGCAATTTGATTGTTATCTGTAAATCGAAACATGTCCGCGTGACGGGTGTTTTTCCCTTGTTTTTCTAAGACATTATCTGAGTCTTTCATAAGAGCAGCGTTGAAGAAGCTTAGGCGGAAATCGTTTCGGAGGGCACCAATGATGACGATGTTTCGGTCTGCAAACATGTAGCATGGATGCCCCCATTTTACTGTTTCAATGAGCTGTGATTCAAGACAAATTCTGCGTAGCTCTTTGATGCCTGAGTTCCATCGTTTTGTTGAGCAATCAGGGGTATCAAAACGCTCGCAGCGACCACATCCTTTCAAAAAATAATCTTCAATATCTGTAATCATGGCATTGGTAACCTTTAACTTGCCTCGTGGTGTTTGTCATTAAAACTTAGCAATAGTATACCATTGTCTCAACAGCTCATTAGGGCTTACATTTGTTTGTTGCCTGTGCAGTTTATTTGCCACATGATGCCAAAACGATCTGAACAGAAGCCATATCCTTCTGCCCAAAATGTTTCACCAAATGGAATCATGATTTGGCCGTCTTTTGCAAGTGTATCGAATTTAGCTTGGGCATCAGCAACGTCATCAAAGTCTAACATGATAGAAACATTGCCCGCAGGTGAATACATATCGCCAAATTGGTCGGATCCTGCAATGAGTTGACCACCTAAATTAATATCTCCATGCATGATGTGGTCTGTTGTAGCCCCCGGTAAACCCTCAATCATTTCAGCTTGCCAATTTGTAAACTGCGGGGCTTCTCCACCAAATAATTCTGCATAGAAAGTAAGCGCTTCACGACAATTTCCATTAAAATTGAGATAGGGGATCATTCGCATAATATTTCTCCATTTTCAACTAAATTTTTGGAATTAGAACACATGTTCTTTTATGATTCAGATTATCATTTTTAGGATGGAATGTCAATTTTCATTATGGAATGGCGTGTTATTTGAATCTGCCAACAATTGTTTTTCGGTCTGGGCTATTTTTAGTGTACCCACGATGCAAAATAGTTGGGCTTCGTAAAAGTATATCCCCAACCCGTAGTTCTATTTTGATAGCGTTTGGCATCTGTTCCCCACCGCTATTTCGGGAAACAATCTCTGCTTCATTCATTTCTCTAAGGTGTGTTTTTGGGACTAATTGATGAATGTTGTCACCAGTGAGGAGGGGAAGCTGAAAGGCATGAGTACCTGTTGTGACATCTTTGTGCCAACCCAATTTGACGGTGTGTCCTGCTTGGGCTGTTAAAACATATAAATCAGTCAATATAAGAGCATCAATGCCAGTCTGCTCAATAATTGGTTGAATATTGGTTTTAATGATTTGAAAAACGGCCGTTTCTCCCATCAAGGTAACTTTACGTTTTTTAAATTAAGCTTATCAAGCTGCTTTAGCAACTGGCCAATGATTTTAATAGAGATAGCATTCCGAATGATGCAAAAGCCATTTGAGAAATATTCATCTAAATGAGACATATTTTGAATTTTAATCTAACAAAAAAATTTATTCTGATTCAAATCTAGAAAGTAGAAGAGGGAAACCAGTTTCCTGCCAAAAAGTAGGACTAATACCACCCCCTGACATGCCACTTTGAGGATACCGATCGATTTTGAAATGTTCGGATTGTTCAATCGAATGGCCTGTTAGCTTTTCATATTCAGCCGCTAATTTGGCTTCAAGTTCTCCCTTTGAAGCAGGGAGGGGCATCCCCTTGAATGTTTCCTTCATCTCATCCCACAAATAAGGATCGCCCCGAAACCCCCATTGCCAAGGTCGTGGTTCAAAAAGATCTGAAATAAAAATTGGCTTTGTCACAACTGTTCTATCCTCAAAGACTTTAGTTTTATGCCTTCCCTTCAATGTGGTTCGACAATCGTTTAATTAAAGCGTCTAAGTTAATCGTCGATCTGGTGTCGATTTTCTCAAGAGCCCCAACGTTGAGTGGTAATGTCTCATTATATCTCGCTAGCCAATTATGGGTTTCCTCAGGCAATTTAAGTTCGTCTCTATGGCCAGGATGACGTTTTCGAGTCATAAACCGCTCGGCTGCAATTTTCACAGGGCACAAACAATACACCTCAATGATTTGGTCAAATTGTTCTTCAAGCCACTCGACGGGGGTGCCAGAGGTGGAATCGCATCCTTTGCATCGCCAATGAGAGACCAATATCACAGAACTGTGCATTTTTGCATCACGAATAAATAAGTGGTCGCTTTCTCGACTTAACGATTGCCGCCATTTCAAATCTCCAACCCCTTTTTCTTCAAATAGCGCTTCGAGATAATCATCTTTATCCAAAATGGGAAGCTTTAATTTATCAGCAAGTAAATTTCCTGTTGTTGACTTTCCGCAACCGGGCAGGCCAGAAATTATGATGCAATAGGTTTTCATGTTAATTCCTGGCTCCAGTTTCGCTTTCAATATTAAAAGCAATTTGTGGATGTTTATTGATGTTCAACATCGTGAAATGGAACATCAGCCCAATCAGCTAAAACCTGACCTAACCAATAACTTTTTTCATAGGGCTGACGATAAATAAGAGGGGTTAACCTTGTTGTAAGAACTTTCAGACCCCAACTTGGGAAACTGTCGTGTTTTCCGTTAGATTTGCCCCCAGAATAGGGTAAGCTTGTTTTATTCCTCCCACCGTCTTTTACTTGATAGAATCCTTTAATCTCATTTTTCGGTATCACTTTCAGCTGTTTGATCCCTAATAAAGAAGTCTCCATAAGCAGAGCCTCATTATTTAAACGAAATTGCTTTTTACTGAAGAGTAGATGGATAAAAAAGACCCCAATCACAATTATTGGAACAAAAAATATTAAAAAAAGGATGGAATAAGTAGCCAGTTTGGATCCAAGGACTTCTTCACTTAAAAATATGATCGATATAAAGCAGCCCCCAGCTGTCCAACCCAATAACCAGACGGCGAAGAAAAGATTCATACAGCCCATTCCATTCCGTTTATAGTGAAGGATGGTTTCATTTTCATTTTGGGATTCTATTGTGAATCCTTGAGGGATCTTTTTTTGATATTTAAATCGAATCAATCTGTCTCCCGCGTCCGCTTTTTCTACTTTTAAAATTTTATTCTTGATTGTTGATTTTAAGCTGCTCTAAAAAAGAGTCTCCCTGTTGCTCTAAATGATTTTCTAGCTTTATTGTGCAATCACAATTTATACATGCCCAAGGTTGTTCGCCATTTAAGTCAAGACATTTTGAAGGAGCATGTGCATTCTTGATGTCTGTTAGTTCAAAATATTCTTCCCAATATGGGATTTCTTCTTCAAGCGGCGTGGGGCAAAAGCAAACTTCAACCCAGCGCGTTGTATTATTATTTAGCAATCTGGCTTCAGCCATGTTGCGTAAATATTCTGTACCTGCAATGGAACCTAACCCCAGCGTTTTAGTTTGAATAGCATGTAATAACTCGTTTTCTTTACCTGGTTTAAGTGTGGCAGTGACTAAGTAACGCATTGATACCTTTCCCAAAAATTCATCATCATATTTTTACTAAGACATTAACTGATCATCGGTTAATTTGCAGTTCGAAGTATATGTTGATGTGCTAAAGTTTGAGTTTAAACCCTTCATGTGTGGCTTTGAAACCATGAGATTCGTAAAAACGCAATGCATCGGGTCGTTGTTTATCTGAAGTAAGCTGGACAAGGCTGCACTTCCTTTCCTTTGCACGATTGATCGCCCACTGAATGAATTGCGAGCCTAATCCTTTCCCCCTGTAAGTGCTCGCAATTCGGACACCTTCAATCTGGCATCGCCAAGATCCAACGTGCGTCAAATAAGGGATAAAAGTGAGCTGTAACATGCCAACGATTTCACGATTTGATTCCACAACGATGATTTCATTGTTGGGATCATTTTCAATGGAATAAAAGGCGTCTAAGTAATGTTGATTGAGTGGAGAAGTTGGATCTTCTCTGGTAGCGCCTAATTTATCATCAGCAAGCATATCGACCAGCGTTCGAATGTCGTTTTTATTGGCTTTGCGGTAAGTTAAATCCATAATTTTTTAATTGAGTAATATTGCTTTGACATAGGTGTTATGCCGAAGTTGTGAGCTACTCGCATATTAAGCTATCTCTCCGACGGGTGAACATACCGCTCATCAATTTCATATGTTGATAGGGAGGTAGAATGGATTGCTGTTAATTCATGCCGTTTTTTTACATAGGTATGAGCAGAAACGACTTTATCTGCATTTAAAGCAACATCAATTTGAATGCGACGATACCCCCAATCTTGATCGACCCCCTCCATTTTGTCGAGTATGCTTAAAACTTCTTGGCTCACTTTAAACAGCTCTCCCTGCACAAGTTGCCCTTCGCCTTTTTCGTCAATGAGAACGGGTGAATAATATTTATTTGCTACGACAAGAGGATATCGTTCAATCGTTTTGCAATCCCCAACAAAGGATTTGCCCAAAAGGGATTCATCGTAGTTAGGGAAACCTCTCTTTAATGTGCCATAAACAAAAACGTAAAACGTATCTCCTAAAGTCATACTGTTTCCTCCCTAAAGCGTTGAGAATTATTCTTTAATTTGTGTGATTACTAAGTGGTGCGGGTTAATTTGGTCAGATAAATTTCAGCTTCTTTTAGTGGTGCTCTTTTGTTGAAATCAAAAGCCGATTCATAAGCTTCAAATGTTTCCAAATTTAGATTTGACCCTTTGAGAAGCATACGAAAGTCAGCGAGAGAATAACATCGAAGGCTTTGAGTGATTGCGTCTGATTCATCTGTGCCAGCTGGCCACATTTTGTCGAGTAAACGACATTCATCAAAATTAAACGTCACTTGGCCCATCATATGACCTTCTTGATACATTTCCCCACTCTCGTTAGCAAATAGCCAAGGAGAATAAATATCAATTAGCGCACATCCTTTAGGTTTCAGCCAGTCTCCTATTCGCTGAAGTAATCGGTTTTGGTCTTCGTCTGACCCTATCCCAAATCCATCAAAATAGCACACGACATCAAATTTATCGTCCAGTTCGAGCTCGAAAAAATCCTCTTGATGAACAATCATTTCACCCTGAGTAATTTGTGAGGCCACTCTATTGGCATTTGCAACTGCATCATCAACGATATCAACAGCAACAACTTTGTGTCCAGCCTGTGCCATTGCACAAGCAACAAGACCGCTGCCACAACCTAGCTCTAAAATACGCTTAGGTCCTGTACCTGCAAGACGCTCAATAGCTGCAGCCCTACGTTTGCTTTGGATTGGAAGATTATTTAGTGTGTATTGGGACCAAATTGCGGGGCTATCAAGCCATTTGTATTGGTGGGTGTAAAAATCGTTTACCCACTGCATTTAATAATCCTCATTATGTTTCAATGGATACCAAAAATACAGTTGATCTTGAAATTCCCCATCAACTAGCTTCGCTTTTGGCTCTAAGCCAAATTGCTCAAATCCAGCATTTTCAAATAGTGAAATGGCTTCCTGGTTGCTGGCATTAATAACGACGCGTAATTGTCTGACATGGTTTAACTTTTGGGCTGTTTTTATTGCGAAAGCTAGCAGCTGTTTGGCAATACCTTGACGACGATGCTGAGGAGAGACGAACCCGCCCCAAAGCGTAGCTTTATGCGCCACTGTCGGTTCAGTTGACAGTTTTAAGCCAACCATGCCAATGATCTGATCATCTTGCCAAACACCTAGGATAGGGGCTCGTCGAGATTGACTGGCTTCGAGATGCTTTTCAAATACGTGTGTTGGCGTCGATTCCCATGTATTCGCATCTGTAGCAAACATATGGGGTGCTTGTTGCAAGCCAAGCAAACGAAAAGCGTAGTAATCATCATAATCTTCAGGCGTAAACAATCGAAAGTTCATAAAACTAATCTTTGGGCTTTTGTCCCCGAACCAACATCCACGCTTCTCGATAATAAAAGTCAGGATCGTTGAGAATATAGTCCTCGCCATTTGATTTCAATAATCTTTGCCAATGCTTCTTGTCATCATCAGATACCTCAAGAGTCGTACCAATATTTCCCCATGTCTCAATTGCAATCTCTGCATACGGTTTGGTTTTTTCGGTTAACGGATGGGAGAGTGCGCAATGGAAGGCATTTGTCTTGATGGAATCGTAGCTAAGCTTTCTGAGCCAGCTTGGAAGCAGTGTCGTTCGTAAAACGCCAGCAATTTGTGTGAAATCTGTTGCTAATGCAATGAGACGTCGAAAAAGGAGCGGATCTAAAGGTGCTACAGCCCGATATCCGTCTAAATCAACTTCCTTGATAGCAAGCCACCCACCTGGCTTGAGAACCCTATCCATTTCATTGAGTGCGGTTTGGAGCTCATCATCTGTGAGGTATTGAGTAACATTGGCACACCAAATTAAATCGAAGGAATTATCTTTGAAGGGAAGCTCAAATAAGGAGGCCTCTCTTGCAACAACAGGTGCAGCATACTCACCTGAGTTAGCTCTGTTTTGAATCATCTGAACATTTTCAGGGGCAAGATCAATGGCATCGATGTGGCCCGTGTTGCCTACTAATTTTGACATGAGGGGGAGAAAGCTGCCGCCACCTGCTCCAGCATCGAGTATCTTCCAGCCTGATTGAATCTCTGCTGCTAGCAAGGTTGCTTCATACTCTTCCTGCATGCAAATGAAATGTTTGTCTAAGTAATTTCCTTCAGTTTGAAGTTGGCCTGTTGAAGAGGCTGCATCGCTATCAATTTGATTGCCATCATTTTGATTCATAGTTTCTCAATTGTGTTGGTATATGGTTGCAATGACCCATGGGTCAAAGCTTTTGGAGTCAGCTTTATTTTAGTTCAAATTCTAAGTCAGAAGGTGCGTACCGATTATTCCCTCGAATAGATCGCTTCACATTCCAATATTGAATGGCTTCAGCTTTAGTTTTCTCTGGATTGGCTTCCAAAAAATCTCTAATGTATCGATTGTACTCAAACTGAGGGGCAATCTCTTTTCTCGTCTTTTCTTTTTTTGTGATTTCTATTTCTTGCCACGCTTTCACAGCCTGCCCTAAAGTATTTCCTTCATTTTCTTTCATCCAGTTCATAAATTGAACGTTGAATTTAAACTTCTTGCCAATATGTTGTTGAAAAAAGGCACGAACATTTTCCGAGTTTTTGTAATTATCGGTGATCACAGTGTTTAAGGTGAGTTTTTCTTTGCTCCAATCAAACCGCGACGTGGCTTTTACTTTTTTGTGTTTGCTAGAATCTTCTTTATTTCCGGTTTCGAGATAGGCCTCAATGCGTTGGGCTATTTGGATTTTCCCGCCTTGAGTGCTCAAACCTTCCGTACGGCAAAATTGAACTAATTCTTTTTTGAGCCAGTAAAAATCCCTAAAATCTTCAACAGGCATTTGACTGTTTAATTCTGGCCGTTTTTCCATCGAAATAACCTTTTTCTCGCTATTTATTGAGAAGTAAATGGCAGCATCCGTCGCAGATATCCTTTTTTATGTACAACAGATTGCCGAATGCCGATAAAAAGATGTAGAGCGACAGCAATGAGAATGGCCCAGCCTAAAATGATGTGAGTCCATTCTGACAATAGTGCTAAGCCCTCGTTGGTACCTATCGGATTTGGCATTTGCCATTGGCCAAAAAAGTCAACCCCGAACCCACCTGCCATTACAAAAAAGTAGCCACTAATGGGCATCGCAATCATGCAAAAGTAGAGCGCATTTTCAATCCAGTGAATCGCTTTCTTTTCCCAATTTTCCAAAGAGGAATCCCAATCTGGCAACCGCGTTGTCCGGCGCCACGTGTATCGGAGCAGAGCTAAGGCCAATAAAATCAAGCCGATTGATTTGTGCCAGTTGTATAAGTTATTGCCATTAAACCCGATAAAGGCTTCTCCGCTTCCCAGATTAACCATAACTCTAGCTACAATGTACTGGTTTACGAAAAACAGGAAAATAATCCAGTGAAAAAACTTGGTAACGCCACCATATTGGGAAGTTGTGTTCTTTAATTGCATTCAGCCTTCTCCTTTGAATGTTTGGGAAATTGGAACAAGATTCACGTCAATCCAATTCATTTTAGTGAGGAGGAATCCAAAACACAAATTTCAGTTTTTGAATACGGTTTAAAGATGGCTAGTGATTGGATGGGGATCGTTTCTCTAAAGTTGAAATCACCCGGCTTAAACGGCGTTTATTGTATTGCTGCAATAATGAAGGATAAACATTACCCAGTAGATTGAAGAGAATATAACCAAGTCCAACGACAGTTCCACGAGTGAACCACGCCACAATGGTTAATCCTAACATCAATGCAAAGCCAACCCAATGTGAAATTTCGGCCGTTGCCATCTGATCTCGGATTGCCTTCAATGTTGCTAGATCACGTTTGTGGGTAAATTTTATGTCCCCGTTAAAGCTACCTAAAGGCGTGACTTTTAGAAACTTTTGGAACCAAAGGATGCCGATTTTTTCGTATGTTTTCGAATCTGAGAAAAGATATCGTGTGCTCAACCATTCGTAATTTGTCGTCCGTCTCAGGATTGGGTCAACGATCACCCCAACAACAAAAGAGAGGAACATAAATAGAATGAAGTTGTCTAGTAATTGCATACAAAGTAACTTAGCGATTGCAGCCAAGGGCTTATGAATCGCTTTGATTTAAAACGCCTTATTGCAAGGACAACTCGCTCTTTGCTCAGTTTGTTCATTGTTGTTTTAGTTGGTAATTTTATTTGATTTCTTTTCTTAAATTTGCCTGTTCAGTTTCTATACGGTTACGCTAGTTTAAGCAAAAGTGTTGCGAGTTCCTTAGGTTCTGTCATCATGGCATTATGACCGGTATTTAACTCATGGTAAACCCAGTTGCTTTTTCCCCTGACTTTAGCGGCTGATTTAGCTACAGTACCCATATTTTTAGCTTGACCCACAACGCAAGAGATGAAGCTTCTTGGAATCTTTTGTGCCAGTTTGGATGTAAGCGCTAAAGGTTCAAATAGTGTTCCAGATGGGTGTGGCGTTAGCTTTGGTTCTATCCAGGCAATGATATCTGGATCTGTAATGCCAAGCTCATTCGGGGAGATGGGTTGGATAGGCGGATATGATATATCTGGGCCTGTGGGTAGTCGAAATTCGGGAATAGAAATATCGTTGACAGCTTCTCCATTTTCGGGCACGAATGCATCCAAGAATACAAGATGTTTGATGCGTTCTGGACAACGCTCAGCAACACCTGAAATAACAACACCTGCATAGCTATGGCCAACTAGAATCACGTCTTTAAGGTCTTCAAATAACATCACATTGATAATGTCTTGAACATGAGTGGTTAGGTTAATTGGTGTATCAATCAGGTGATGCCGTTCACCCAAGCCAGTGAGCGTGGGGGTAAAGACTTCGTTGTCCTCATGTTTGAGGAAAGGTAGTAGTAGCTTCCAACACCAGCCTCCATGCCAAGCACCATGAACGAGAAGGTATGTTGTCATTAAAAGTTTCTCCTTAAAGAATACCGTAAGCTGTTAAGGTGTTTTAATTGGGTATTGGTGATTGTAACGGCCGTATCCCCAAATCCCCTCAACAATTTAAAAATAGCATATGCAAAGCTTGGCTACAATCTACCAAAAACACCTAAAAGAGTTTTGTTGCGCCCATAAAAATCGACATCAAAAAACCTCTATGTCCAATTGTGATCAACCCACAATCCCTGCATGTGACGGACCGTTAATAATTCCGCTGTGTGGTAACAGTTATGCCCGTACATTGAGAGAATCGCTTGATGGGGCGTGCCACCAAACAGGCGTTCCTGCGGCTGCTCCAAAATTGAACTATCTAAGGTGCGTATACTCGCGGCAAGGGAGCGGGAACACGTCATTGCTCGTTGTCGTGCCGCTTCCCAAGAGTTATCGGAAATGTCACCGAGTGGTGGCCATCCATTCCCGACTTCAGCCATCCCCCAAGCGGTTAAATCAACATCTTCGTTCAAAAAAGCGGCTCGTGTATAGTCCATCCAGAAAGCCATGTGATTTGTGATTGCCCAAACATTGTTGAAGCGTTCCCTTGGCACATTCGCGGCTTGTTCTCCCGTGAGCCCATCACTCACAATAACAAAGTGGACAAAACTGCTGGCAGAAGAATCAGCGAAATGTTGTTCGATAACATTGGCAAGATGATTTAGATTTGACATTTTGGTTCCTTTTAAGTGGAGAACAAAAAGTTCTCTAAAATAAATTGCTCTAATTGAGCTTTTTGTTCTCCTGAAAGTAATTTACATTTATCTGCTGTTTTTTAGAATAGATTTTGTGAATTACTTAGGTAAATCACAAAAAGATTTAAAAATTAAATCAGCTTCAATTATTGTGATTTACTCGGTAATTGGCAGCCTTTGTAAGGCATCTTTTTTAGAAAACTTTCTGTCAATCACATAAAATTCTATAAATATATTGGGCAGCAATGGGGTGTAAGTGAAGCCACCCTAACAGTTGCTTATGCAGTGCGTTCAATTCCTTTGGCGCGTCGGCTAAAAACCATTTTCGTCCTGAGAGCCAACTTTGATACTAAATTGGCCGTATCAATCTTGATGAATGATTGCAACATTTACAGTTCTCAATTTTGCGTTGATTGCAACTGAATGTGGGCGTTGAGCAATGGCAGAAGGTCTTTATACTCCTTGATATCTGCGATAATTCCCTCGTCTTTCATCTGTTGAAAAATATCGTCGCTAATCTTGAGAATAATCTTGACCTGCTTTTCAGAATCAGTTGTTGAAACCAATTCATCGAGCAACGGCGCATAGGTCTTTGCCTGCTCCAATTTGCGAAACTCGTGTGCTAGCCATTTCCAGTACGGTGCATAGTCTTGCTGTAGGAGCAGAAATGTTCGCATCACGCCAGTTACAAATTCTCCAATGCATATGGCTTTTGCTAAAGGATCATTGCGCTTTGCGATGCGTTGTACAAAGTTGTACTCACCGTGATGCCAAACTCGGAATATCTCTTCGGATAGTCTGATACGCCACACATTTGGCGGGTAATAGTGAAGAGCCTCCCGCCAACGCCCTATCTCACCAGAGCCATCGTACCAAATCGCACCATGTCGGAGGAAATATAAGAAGGACTCACGACCATAATGGATGCCCCCATCAACCCCTTTTTTGACGATGATGTCCCAATCCTCATTCTGAGAGGGCATTTTGCTGAATCCCGCCCATGTTTTAATTTCATTCGGGATACTTTCTACTTGAACACTTTTGTCACCGCCCCCATCTAATCGGTGACCATGCCATGGGTTTGGCGCCATTGTATTCATTAC
>JANQSK010000025.1 GCA_028284105.1 Anaerolineae bacterium | reverse complement strand
TGTTGCTTTGAATTTTTGGTGCCCGCATGCCTAATAATTTGACAATCATTTTCCGGACACCACTTAAATAGTTGCTGATGTCTACTTGTAAAATAGTTTCCAAAGTTGGCACTTGGTGTGCGATCGAAGCGACTTTATCCCAAAGGTCTGATGTTGGCAGAGGGGCAATCGTAACCAGCACTTTCGTTTTAGCCGCATTCATAATTTCAACCCAAACATGGGGTTCTAGAAGCGGATTTACAGGATTGGCGATACCGGCTGCTCCAGCCCCAAACTGTGTGAAGTAGGTTTCTGGTAAGTTTGGAAGTAAATATGTCACGACATCATCAGGACCAACGCCTAATCCATGAAACATATTGGCAGTTTGGGTGATTTTTCCAAACAGCTCACGGAAATTGAATGTGACGTTATTCTTGTAGTTTTCATCGGTGGCTTGGAGAAAAAAGACGAGGGCTTGTAAATCGGGGTGTTTTTGAGCTGTGCGTTGAACAGCTTCGTAGGTACTTTCTGGCAGGTTTCGATCGGCTAAAGGGGTTTCTTCAATCGCTTTAACATCAGCCAAAGTGGTGACAACTTGGGACATATTTTCTCCTCATATGAATGATCCATTCTATATTGCTGATTTTATCGTTTGGATTTTGTGATGCCAAAAAACTCAATGAGGAGAATGTTGAAATTTATGCGGGTTGGAAGACCTTGTTTTGTTTTGAGGAGAATTGCTCAACTAAACTTATGAGTTCACCCGTGTTCATTGGTTTTTTCATGTAATGATTTGCGCCAGCATCAAGACCCGCTTGAATATCTTCTGGCTGTGTCTTGCCGCTAAGCATGATAATAGGCAAAACGGCCGTTTCTGGCATTTCCCTCAATTTTTTGCAGAGCGTAATCCCGTCCATATTGGGCATCATGACATCCAAGATCATGCAGTCAGCTTTTGTGGTGGCCAGCTTTTCTAAAGCATCTAATCCATCACAAGCTTCGATGATCTCGTACCCCTTCATCTTGAACATCATTCTAAGCATGTTACGATTTTCTTCAACATCGTCCACAATATAAAGAACAGGCTTCATGGGTTGGCTCCCTTAACTATGTGATTTGCATAAGGTCTTTTCAGCGTTTTGAATTTCATAAAATGTTTGATTTGAAAACCTGATCTCAGCTAATCTCTTTCAAGACAGTTTTTGGTTTTCACATCGTGCAGTGTATAAAAAAAGCGTGAAGAATACAGCCTAACCTTGGTACTGGTTTGCTGCCCCATTTTGTTGTAAAACTACATTAAGCGCGCCGTCTGTGCGCGTTCAAATCGGAAGAGAGAGGAAAACTAAATGACTGCAGTTGTAGCTGAAGAGAAAAAACAGCCATTAAAGCTTGGCACTAAGTTAGCTTACGGCACTGGCGATTTGGGCCCCGCCATGGTGTCGATGATTAA
Source organism: Anaerolineae bacterium (assembly GCA_028284105.1). Taxonomy (GTDB): domain Bacteria; phylum Chloroflexota; class Anaerolineae; order Promineifilales; family Promineifilaceae; genus QQUD01. Next base: position 6,737 of record JANQSK010000025.1, on the reverse strand, counting down.
AGGGTTCTTTTTACTGAACTTTTTGATCAATATTGCGGGTTTACCTCCTGCGCGTGCAGGTTTGATCTTGTTGATTGGGCGTTTGTGGGATGCTGTTAACGATCCACTCGTTGGGACATTAACTGACCGTACACGAACCCGGTGGGGACGTCGTCGCCCTTGGTTGCTTTTTGGTTCAATTCCCTTTGGACTGGCGTTTTTCCTCCATTTTCTTGTCCCAAGTGGGATGAGCGAAACGGGGCTCTTTTTCTACTATGTGGTAGTGGGAATTTTATTGGATGCTGGATTTACGGCCGTTAATGTTCCCTATGCAGCACTAACCCCAGAACTCTCAGACAGCAATCAAGATCGCACCGACCTTAACATGTATCGCTTTAGCTTTTCTGTGTTGGGTGGTCTTGTAGCTGCTTTGCTTTACAACATCATCGTTAATCAAATTTATGCAGATGCGCCCAAAACAGGGAACGTGATTCAAGGGATTATTGTTGCTATTGTCATTATTGTCAGCAATGTAATTGTATTCCTTTACACAACCGAAAAAGAAACGGATGAGGTCGATGAAGAGGACCAATTTGGCTTCATTGAAGGTTTGCGAATTGCATTAGCAAGTCGGCCATTTCTTTATGTTTCAACCATTTACCTACTGACATGGCTTTCCATTCAATTTGTGCAATCACTGATTCTTTTCTACTTCCGTGACTATATCGGGGGTGATCCGGGTGGCCAATTTACAATCTTGCTATTTGGACTTCAGCTCTCTATTTTTATTTTTATTTTGGTTTGGGGGTTTGTCAGTCGCCGCCTAGGACGTAAAAAGGTGTTTTACATAGGTGTACCTGTTTGGATGGTGTGTCTTGTGGCACTCTACTTTGTGCAGCCAGGGCAGGTAAATTTGGTTTTGATTTTGGCTGTTTTATCGGGTATCGGTGTGAGCTTGGGCTTTTTGATTCCTTGGAGCTTGTTACCAGATGTTGTTGATGACGACGAATTAAAAACAGGCCAGCGCCGAGAGGGGATCTTCTACGGTTTCTTTGTATTTCTTCAAAAATTTGGAATTGGTTTTGGCCTCTTTATTCAAGGGATTGTGCTCGATCGCGCTGGATATATTGAAGCCATTGATGGGGTTGCTCAACCACAACCCGATTCGGCTTTGTTTGCACTTCGTTTACTGATGACGATCGTGCCGATAGTTTTCTTGGCGCTTAGCATGTGGGTTGTTTACAAGAATCCCATCGATCAAAAACGATTGGCTGAAATTCAATCAGAACTAGAGAAGCGAAAATTGGCACAAGGCTAAAAACATCGAAGATGAAAATTCAACAAATTGATGTCTTTCAAGTTGATTTGCCTTATTCTGGTGGTGTTTACACACTATCTGGCGGGCGAGAGTATCGCAGCTTTGATGCCACATTTGTGCGAATTACAACAGACAATGGGTTAGAAGGATGGGGGGAGAGTACGCCATTTGGTTCAACCTATATAGCCGCTCATGCTTTGGGAGTTCGGGCTGGTATTGAAGAGATTGCACCCCATTTACTTGGGCGTGATCCGCGTCATGTTGATCGCATAAACGATGCGATGGATGAGGCGCTGGTTGGACATTTACATGCTAAAACCCCCATCGATGTGGCCTGCTGGGATCTTTTTGGCAAATCGGTTGGAATGCCTGTTTGTGATTTGCTGGGGGGACGAACAGCCGTTTCTCTGCCTATCATCTCCTCTATCTATACCGGCACTCCCGAGGAAATGCGTGAACGCGTTCAACAACACCGTGAAAAAGGATACAAAGCCCACTCAATAAAAATCGGAGATGATCCTGCTTTAGATGCGGCAAGAGTTGAAGCGGCATTGGCTGATCATCAACCGGGGGAGTTTTTCTTGCTTGATGCCAATGGTGGGATGACCGTTGAAAATACGCTTCGTTTTTTACGATTAGTGCCAAAAGAGCTCGATTTTGTGCTGGAAGCTCCTTGTGCCACATGGCGTGAATGCGTTTCACTTCGAAAGCGAACCAATGTGCCCATCTTGTGGGATGAATTGGGAGATAGCGAAACGGCCGTTTCTCATTTAATCCATGATGATGCCGCTGAAGGAATTGGGCTTAAGATTTCTAAAAATGGGGGCCTCACGCGCTGTCGCCGTCAGCGAGATATGTGCATTGCCGCAGGATATACGATGAGTGTGCAAGAAACAACCGGTTCAAACATTGCCTTTGCTGCTATTGTTCACATGGGGCAAACAATCCCTAAAAAGTTTCTCCGCTGTGTGTTAGAGTGTCGTGATATGGTGAGTGTTGAAACGGCCGTTGATCACATTCCTGTTATTGATGGCCATGTCACTGTGCCAGATTTACCAGGATTGGGAATCGAGCCCAAAATGGATGTATTGGGTGAGCCGGTTGCAACTTATAGCTAGATAATCACTTTCGTAACGTTTAAGAGAAATCGCTCATCTGTTAGGAGTTCTGGTTAAATTAAATCGTCTTGGGACACTTTTCGACATTCAATAGCCTATAAACTTATTCACGAAGTGGGTATTTTGTCGGGTTTGTGGTGAGCCATTTTATTTTTGGGTAGAAATAGAATATAGTTTTTTGTTAGAATACGATCTATGCCCAGCGTCATTACTCAACTTGAAGCCGCCCGTAAAGAACTGCTTGATTTAGGATTACGAAACCCACTTTTAAACTATCGCCCAACTAGAGCTCGGGGCGTGTCTGTTGTAGATGAACGATCTGCAGATGTTTTTGATGTTTTAGTGACAAACGGCCGTTTTATGACCTTCGCCGCTCGTCACGATTCCGGCTCAACGGTAGGGGAGAGCGGTCAGCCCTCAGAAAGTCGTTATACCGATTCTGTTCTTCAAACGAACGCCACTTCGAGCGAACTTCAGAAGCGATTGCTAAAAACCCAACACGTTGCGCAAACTTATATTGAAGAGAATGGTGTCAATATCTTGTTTTTGGCATTGGGGATGCTGTCTTGGTTTGACAAAAAAAGTCCAAAAACAAAACGGCAAGCGCCATTAATTTTAGTCCCAATTGTGCTTGCCCGTCATGATGCCAAAGATCGATTTCATATTGAATATTCCGGCACAGGCATTAGCACGAATTTATCATTAGAAGCCAAACTCCGTATCGATGAAGCACTGCAGTTGCCTTTTATTCCTGAATCGGATGATTTTGATGTAGGCGCCTATTTTAAGGCGGTTGAAACGGCCGTATCCTCAAAACCCACCTGGTCCGTGAATGCAAATAAAATCGCCTTAGGTTTCTTTTCTTTCAATAAATTCTTCATGTACAACGATCTTGATCCAGAGCGGTGGGAAGGTGTTCAGGATATTAATGCGCATCCTGTGTTACGGCCGTTGCTTGATGATGACAGCTTTTTTGAAGAACTCGACTTGTACCAAGATAGACCAATTGATGAGCTGATCGATTATCGCAAAAGCCATCAAGTGATAGATGCCGATAGCTCACAAACCAAAGCCATCCTCGATGTCAATGCGGGTCGGAACCTCGTCATTCAAGGGCCTCCAGGCACAGGGAAATCCCAAACGATTACCAATCTCATCGCTGAAGCCGTTGGAAATGGTAAAAAAGTGCTTTTTGTCTCTGAGAAGATGGCCGCTCTCGATGTCGTAAAGCGGAAACTGGACGCCCTTGGTCTCGGGGATGCCGCGCTTGAACTCCACAGTCACAAAACAACAAAAGCAACGTTGATGGCCGAGTTGAATCGGACATTTCAGCTAGGCAAACCAAAAGAAACGGCCGTATTTGACCAGTTCAACACCCTGACCCAAACGCGCAACCATCTCAATGCGTATGCAACTGCCATGAATGAACCCATTGGCCAATCGGGTTTAACACCATACGAGGTTTATGGTACCTATTTAACGCTCAAAGCAGAACTAACCGTTGAAGATCAGGAGTTGCCTAACTATCCTCTTCCAAGCATTGCTGATTGGACTGAGGAACAACTTAATGAAAAAAGGGCTTTGGTTCATTCAGTAGCTGAGTTGTTGCCCAAGCTTGGCCAGCCCAATCAGCATCCTTTTTGGGGAAGTCAAACGACGAAAGTTGATGCCGACTATATTGAGAAGGTTCAGGATGCCGTTCGTCGTGTTCATGGTACATTGCTGTTTTTGAGAGAAACGGCCGTTGATATCGTGGAGCAGCTTGGACTTCAAGAGCCTGAAAATTTACAAGACATTGAACTTTTATCTGAAACGGTCCAGCAAATTTTAGATGCACCCAATTTATATGGTGTTGATTTGCACAATGAAGCGTGGTTGCGTGAGGGGCCACGTTTGCAAGAAGTTTTGGATGCCGGTTCAGAACTTTCATTTTTACGTTCTGAGTATGATGAGTGGCTCATACCTTCAGCATGGGAAACTGATGTAAGTGCTTTACGTCAGCCCTTGATGGTCCATGGGAAAAGAGGCTTTTTAAGAAACCTTTCGGGTAAATATCGCGAAGCAAGAAACACCTTGTTGGGATTGTGTCAAAAAGAACTGCCTGAAGACCCTGAAGATCAGGTGGCTCTTGTGGATGCAATATTGAGCTGGCAATCAAAGAAGCCTATTTTGACAGCGATGGAGTCACTTTTAAAAACGGTGTTTGGCATTCGTTGGATGGGGATAGAGAGTAGCGACTGGCCTGAATTAAATAAAGTGGGGTATTGGCTCATTGAACTCAATAGTGATTTTGAGCATGCTGAACAAACAGATACCTCATTACAAATCACGAAATCGCTTCTGCAATTTTTAAAGGATGAGTTTACAAAAGAAGCGCATGAGATTTTAACGGAAAACTATAAAGCGTTCTTAAGCGCTGAAACTTCGTATAGGCAATCGCTGGTTCAGCTTGAAAGTTTAGAATCATTAACGCTGATACCTGATTTTGAACGCCAGCAAACTGTGCTGCTCTCTTGGACTGAGTCAACAAGCCGCCTAGCAGAAATGGCATCATTTAATCAACTTGCTCAACATTGTCGTCAGGCTGGCGTGAGTGGAGCGATAGATGCACTCAATGATGAATATTTTTCGTCGCTATTTGGTCGCCAAAACTTTCTCAAATGGTTTGAATGGCTTATTGCTGACAAACTGCGCCAACGGGTGCAACTAGAACGGGAACCGTTAAATGGGTTTGAGGGTCAGGCTCAAGATACGGCCGTTTCTCAATTTCAGACGCTTGATCAACAGTTACTCCATTACAACCGACAAAGATTAGCCAATGAGCATTGGGAAATGCTCCCCAAGCATCAAGCACATGGCTTAATGGGGATGTTGATGCATGAGGCTAGTAAAAAGCGGAATCATTTACCCATTCGAACGATTATTCGCGAAACATCACCCATCATCCAACGAATAAAGCCCATTATCATGATGAGCCCTTTGTCGATTGCGATGTATTTAGAGCCAGGGGATATGAGCTTTGATTTAGTTGTATTTGATGAGGCAAGCCAGGTGAGACCCGTAGACGCATTTGGGGCTATCCTGCGAGGAAAACAAACGGTTGTTGTGGGGGATAGTCGTCAGCTGCCCCCAACAACATTTTTTGATCGCGTTCTAGAAAGTGATTCAGATGAGTATGAAGATGATGAGTTGCCGGTTGATGATGGTGTACACGGCACGATTACAGCACACAATGAGAGCATTCTTGATCTATTTGTAAGTAAAGGCGCCCCAGAAAGATGGCTGCGCTGGCATTATCGTAGTCGGCATGAATCGTTAATTGCACTCTCTAATCAAGCCTTCTACGACAATCAACTCCTGCTTTATCCAAGCCCTGATGCAGGGAAAAAAGAAAGTGGTCTCCACTTAAGGTATTTACCTCACTCTGTTTACGATCGCGGCAAAACGCGCATTAACCAGATTGAAGCAGAGGCTGTTGCACAAGCCGTGATGGCCCACGCCAAAAATAGTCCCAGACTTACATTGGGTGTGGCTGCATTTAGCACCGCTCAGCGAGATGCCATTGAAGCCGCTTTAGAAAAAATACGTCGTGAATCTGAGCACGACGATCCCTTTTTCCAAGCCCATCCAATCGAACCATTCTTTGTAAAGAATTTGGAAAATGTACAGGGAGATGAACGAGATGTCATCTTTATCAGTATGGGGTACGGGAAAACGGCTGAAGGTAAGGTTAATCTAAATTTTGGTCCTTTGAATATTGAGGGTGGGGAACGGCGCCTCAATGTGTTGATTACTCGGTCAAGACGGCAATGCGTCTTGTTCACCAATTTGAAATCGTCCGATATTGACCTAGCGCGTACTGAATCCCGTGGCGTAAAAGCGTTAAAAGCGTATTTAAAATTTGCCGAATCGGGAGAGATGGAGGAGTTTGCACCTCATCGATATCGTCGACCTGCTCCCTTTGAGGAGTTGTTGGTTAACCTTCTCAAAGAAAATGGATATGCTTTAACTCAGCGCGTTGGGTTGAATGGTGTTGTGGTTGATATCGCGATTCTTGATCCCAATAATTCTGAAAAATATTTAGTAGGTATTGAATGTGATGGAGAAACTTATGACGGGGCGCTCTCAGCAAGGGATCGTGACCGTATACAGCCATCTGTTTTAGAAGGATTAGGCTGGCGCGTGTTGCGGGTGTGGAGCACGGAATGGTTAGCTGATCCTGAAGGTGCCAAAGCCCGATTTTTAACGGCCGTTTCTGCTCCTCAAACCCAATCAGTCAACAGTGCTGTTTTGGCCAAGCCCTTATCTCGCTACGCCCCAGA
>JANQSK010000220.1 GCA_028284105.1 Anaerolineae bacterium | reverse complement strand
CCCTTGACGCCAATATCGCCGGTTCCATGGCAACAATGGCAGGTCTGGTTTTTCTCACAGTCTTCATGTTGGCTCCTGAACGTGGCATGATTGCACTTGCATTTCGACGCCGTCGCCAACGCTGGGAGTTCGCTCAAACTGCACTAACAATTCACCTACTCCAGCATGAAAATACACCTGAGATGGCCGAAGAGTGTCGTGTCGATCACCTGCACTATCATCTGCATTGGGAACCCAATTTTGCGGTTGAGGTTGTTGAAAAAGCGGTGCGAAATGGGTATGTCAATCGGGATAGCGGTGATCTGTTTTTGACAGATAACGGCCGTTCATTGGCCAACAACGTTTTAGTACACGCATAGCATCATGCTTATTTTTGATATTTTGATTCTCATTTTGGGATGGCTGATCGCTCAACTAGCATTTAATGGGTACGAAAATCATGTTCCCGTTGCTAAAAGAATTATCAAATTCCTCATCATTTTGGCAATTCTTACCGCGATTCGACTCCAATTTGGCAGAGTGCCATTTTTTAGCATTCTAAGCATCATGACGATTGGCATCGCCACGCTACATGGTTACTGGTTTCACTATCGAAATGGCATTCATTGGCGAACAGCTGAACCCAAAGAGAAATATTTCCAACTAATTGGAAAAGGCTAGGACAATTATGAATGAACTTCTATTATTTAGAATTCTATTTGCAATCAGCTTCTTTTCGGTTCTTATTGTGACAGCGTCTTATCGGTATAAAGCACAAAAAGGACAACAGTTTTCACTCGAAGAAGAAGGGAAATCAGTTTGGATTCCGCTCCGTCTCCTTGGATTAATAATTTGGTTCTACCCCCTATTTGTGATTTTTGCCCCTAATTTGGTTGGCTGGTCTTTAATTGATTTACCTGCACCCTTGCGGTGGCTTGGCTTTATTACGGCCGTTTTAATGATTCCTTTTGTAATTTGGTCACAAAATAGCCTCGGCAACAATGTCACCACCACCGTTATTACACGGGAAGAGCATCAACTCGTAACTCACGGCCCCTACAAATGGATTCGAAATCCATTGTACACAGCTGGCATCATTGCGTTCTCATCATGGACATTGCTGTCGGGCAGTTGGTTTATGGGCATTGTTGCCATTGTGGGTCTCGTCTTTATCCTTATACGACTGCCGAACGAGGAAGCCCACCTTGAGCAGCGCTTTGGGGAGGATTATCGCGCCTACAAAGCAAGGACAGGTCGATTTTTGCCAAAATTACTTTAGTTTTCAAATGGGGAAAGTGTCATCTTTCCCCATTTTTCATCTATTTTTCTTTCCTAAATTCGAAACTGAAGTCCCTTTTCCTCTTTCATTTCAACTATCCACAACAGATTGTTTCCTGAAAGCCTTTTCTTCCTCTGCAAAACGAAACATTCTTTCTCAAGCCAAGTATCAACAAACAATCTTTTCTCGATTTTCAAAAATAACGAATTTTCTTTCGTCAATATGGTAAAATAAAGAAAGGATATGTGACCATATGGCAACTCAAATTGATGATCTTGATCGGCAAATTTTAGATATTGTTCAGGGAAACGGCCGTATTTCGAACGCCCAACTCGCAGAAAAAATCAATCTTTCCCCTGCTGCCACACACAAACGCCTACGCCGCCTTGAAAATGAAGGTTACATCGAAGGATATTACGCCAAGATCAATCGTCGCAAACTCGGGTATCGGATGCTGTGTTACATCCACATCAGCATCAAAACACACTCTTCAGATGAACTCAAGAAATTCCGCGAGATGCTCAAGGAAATGCCAGAGGTACTCGCTTGTAGTTTTGTGACTGGCGAATTCGATTACGTTGTTAAAGTAGCTATCCGAGATGAAGCCGACCTTGAAAACTTCATCTTAAACAAAATCACACCGGTACCCGGTGTCTCTCAGGTAAGCACCCGGCTTGTTGTTGCCGAAATAAAAAACGGAACCACGCTGCCTGTACATATTGACCAAAAAATTTAACAATTCTTAAGATAAATCGCACAAATTTTAAGCTATAATCATCATAAGAGTATCGATTTTGCACAAAAACTGCTCTTGTTGTGAAGATTTTTGCGATTTACTTAACATGTTCAAATACAAGACGGAACGGAACATTTTTTGCGTTCATGGCAACTAAAGGAGTTCAAAATGGACACCCCACTGGTCCCACTGAAATCTGAAAATTCAAGTTGTGATGCATCACAACATTACAAAGTTCGAACCCAAATCAAGAAGTCACACCCTGTTGATAAAAACACGGCCGTTTCCGACTATAAAACCGCACTCATTAGTCGATTCGTCAGCACCATAGGCCGCAAAGAGGTTTTAAACGGCCGTGCTAAGTTTGGCATCTTTGGTGCAGGAAAAGAAATCATCCAAGTTGCCATGGCACACGCATTTGAAAAAGGTGATTTCCGAGCGGGCTACTATCGTGACCAAACGCTCATGCTCGCCCTCGACTTACTAACTCCTCAACAATTATTTGCAGCGCTATATGCCCATCCTGACGTTGATGCTGAGCCAACAACAGCAGGACGCATCATGAACTCTCACTTTGGCACACGTATGCTTGACGATGATGGGAATTGGCTCCCGCAAACGGATCGCTACAACTCAACATCGGACACCTCCCCTACTGCTGGTCAAATGCCACGACTTGTCGGCCTTGGGCACGCCTCAAGACTCTATCGAGAACTAGATGAACTTAGTGACATGATCGATTTTTCACGAAATGGCTCAGAGGTTGTGTTTGGCACAATTGGAAATGCCAGCAGCGCTGAAGGTCTTTTCTGGGAAGCGGTTAATGCTATCGGTGTTTTGCAATCTCCAGTTGTCCTTTCGATTTATGATGATGAATACGGCATCTCAGTGCCAAACAAGCATCAATTTACAAAAGGATCGATTGGTCCTCTATTGAATGGTTTCCAAAGACAAGCAAATGACACCCAAGGCTTTCATATTTACACCGTTGAAGGCTGGGATTATCAAAAACTTGTCGATGTCTACATCAAAGCAGCTGAAGATGCGCGTAAGCACCACATTCCAGCTATTGTTCATGTCATTGAAGTAACGCAGCCTCAAGGACATAGCACATCAGGCAGTCACGAGCGGTATAAAAGTGAAGAACGTCTCGCTTGGGAAGCTGCCCATGATGGGCTTGCCAAAATGCGTCAATGGCTTCTTGACAGTCAATTCATCACGGAAAAGGCACTGCTGGCCATTGAATCTGAAACACAGCAGGCTGTTCGCCAAGCTCGTAAGGCAGCGTGGAATGCATTTAATTTACCGCAAATCGAAGAAGCCCGACTGCTTTGTAACTTATTAGAAGACACAGCACATTCTTCGATTTATTCAGCTGAGTTGCATGAGTTAATACGTCCGTTATCCAAAAATCGCCACCCTCACCGCAAAGATATCTTCAAAGTGGCCCACAAAGCCCTCAAACTGCTTCACCAAGAAAACCACCCAGACTACTTCACACTTCTGCAATGGCGTGAAGATCAATACAACGAAAAAGCCACACTTTATAACTCCCATCTTTATAGTCAATCGGAACATGCTGCTTTAAACATTCCAGAAAATCAAGCCTTATACGACTTCGATAGCCCACAGGTTCGCGGATTTGAAATAATTCAGAAAAATTTTGACAAACTGCTAGAAAATGATCCTCGCCTCGTCATTTTTGGTGAGGATGTAGGTTTCCTCGGTGGTGTCAATCAAGGATTAGCAGGGCTTCAAGAAAAATATGGCGAGCTGCGCGTTTCTGGTACGGGCATTCGAGAAATGACCATTATTGGCCAAGCAATTGGGCTGGCGCAGCGGGGTCTACGCCCTATCGCCGAAATTCAATATATCGACTACATTCTTTATGCCATTCCAGCACTAGCAGATGATTTAGCAACCCTCCACTGGCGTACAAAAGGGGGCCAAAAAGCCCCTGTCATTATTCGCACACGAGGGCATCGACTAGAGGGCGTTTGGCACTCTGGTTCACCAATGGGTGCGCTTGTTTCCTTATTACATGGCATTCATATTGCCGTACCAAGAAATATGACCCAAGCAGCAGGCATGTACAACACACTGCTTCAGGGTGATGAACCTGCCATCGTTGTTGAACGTCTCAACGGCTATCGTCTTTCAGAAGATTTGCCATCAAACCTTGGCGAGTTTACCGTTCCATTAGGGAAGCCAGAGATTCTTCGAGAAGGTGAAGACGTCACGCTTGTCACCTATGGGGCAGCCTGTGATTATGCAATGCGCGCCGCCGAAGAATTAGAAGATGAAAATATTTCAGTAGAGGTCATTGATATTCAAACACTACTTCCATTTGATATTGACCGTATCATTGTCAAATCACTTGAAAAAACAAGCCGCCTCGTTATTTTGGACGAGGATGTGCCTGGGGGCGCTTCAGCATTCATGCTCCATAAAATCCTTGAAGAGCAAGGTGGCTATGAGTGGCTTGATTCAGACCCCCGTACCATAACAGGCAAGGAACATCGTCCGGCTTACGGAACGGATGGGGATTACTTCTCAAAGCCCAATCTAGAAGAAATTATTGAAACTATTTACGATATGATGCACGAAAGTAATCCTGCACTTTATCCTTCCATCTGGAAACAAAAAGAGGACGTCTTATCATGGCATATGAGCTAATTCTGCCTTTAATGGGTGAAGGGGTTGTTGAAGCCCAAATTGGTCGCTGGCTCAAAGAAGTAGGTGATGAGGTTGAAGAGGGCGATCCTATCGTTGAAGTTGAAACGGATAAAGTAACCACAGAGCTTGAGTCTGATTTTAGCGGCACACTTTTAGAAATTTTGGTTCCTGAAGGGGAAACGGCCGCTTTACACCAAGTGCTTGCATTAATTGGAGAAAAAGAAGGCCAGCCCGCAGGGCAAATACAAAAAGCCCCCGTCAATGGACAACAATCAACAAGTCGATTAGACAAGCCGGCCCCTCCAACACCTCCAGTTGCTAAACAACCACGGCCGCAAAAACAAAACCCTGTCTCCACTAACCCTGAAGGCTATAACGGCCGTATTTCACCCGTCGTCAAACGAATGATGGCAGAACACCATTTAGATTTATCGCTGATTAATGGAACAGGCAAACACGGCCGTATTACGAAGCGGGATGTAGAAAACTATTTAAGGGATGAAGGTGGAAGGCAAAAGGCAGAAGGCGTTGAGTCTCAATCGAGGGAAATGAGGAGCCTAGCTCCCGATATCAAAGCACCTCGCAATCTTGAAACGCCTCCAGCCACCAGCCCCCAATCCCCAATCCCTAGCCACCAAAATAGTGAACTCATGCCGCTCTCCAATATGCGGAAGCGGATTGCTGAGCACATGGTGTTTAGCAAGCAAGAAAGCCCACATGCAACCACTGTATTTGAAATTGATTTTGAAGCAGTGGCACGCCACCGCAAGGCTGAAAAAGAAAACTTTAAGCAGCGAGGGGTCAAGCTGACTTACATGGCCTACATTGGCATGGCCGTGGTGACAGCCCTCCAACAAGTGCCAACGGCCAATGCTCAATGGCAAGATGAAGGGATTTTGTTACACCGCAATATTCATCTCGGGATGGCAACGGCCGTTGATAATGGTTTGATCGTTCCGGTGATTAAAAATGCAGATACGTTAAACCTATTTGGTATGGCAACGGCCGTTGATCAGCTTGCTCAAAAAGGACGGGCAGGGAAGCTTCAAACAGCCGACATGCAGGGTGGCACTTTTACTATTACCAACCACGGTGTTTTTGGCAGCCTTTTTGCAACCCCAATCATCAATCAACCCCAAAGCGGCATTTTGGGCATTGGCACCATTGAAAAACGCGTTTGCGTGGTTGATGACATGATTGCGATCCGTCGAAAAGCGTATTTCAGTCTCTCCTTTGACCATCGCATCTTAGACGGTGCTGATGCCGATCGATTTATGCAAATTGTGAAGCAAACAATTGAAACTTGGCAATAAAAATATTATTCTAAAAATCAATCTAAAAGTGACTTTATTCCTCGATAAAAACGTGGATTTGCGCTATAAATAAGTAGAAATTACATTCCCAACAAGCCCCATCGAGGAGATTTAAATGAGTGACAACACCTTCCGCGCATTTGTGGTTGAACAGACCGAGCCGAAGCAATTTTCCCGTTCAGTACAAACCAAATCAATTGACGAATTACCAGAGGGAGACGTGCTTGTTCGCGTTGAATACTCTTCTCTCAATTACAAAGATGGGCTTTCTGCCAATGGCGCCCCAGGTGTCACCCGCAATTTTCCCCACACCCCAGGCATCGACGCAGCCGGCACGGTTGCGAGCAGTAGTGATCCAGCGTTTGCTGAAGGGGATGCCGTCGTTGTTATTGGTTACGATTTAGGGATGAATACCCCCGGTGGATATGGTCAATACATTCGCGTTCCGGCTAACTGGGTCGTGAAGTTACCAGATACCCTATCTGCCCGCGAAGCGATGATTTATGGCACGGCCGGATTTACGGCCGTTATGTGTGTGGATCGGCTTGTTTCTCACGGCATCAAACCAGAAGATGGTGAAATCCTAGTCACAGGTGCCACAGGAGGCGTCGGCAGTTTTGCGGTCGCGCTTCTTGCCAAATTAGGGTACACCGTCGTTGCTGCCACTGGTAAAGTTGATTCAGCCAAAGAATTTCTCACTGGCTTAGGGGCTACCTCTCTCATATCACGTGAAGATGCAACAGATGATAGTAAACGGCCGATGCTACGCGAACGCTGGGCTGGTGTTGTTGATACTGTGGGTGGCGATATGTTGTCAACAGCATTAAAAGAGCTCAAACGTGAAACAGCGATTGCCATTTGTGGTCTTGTGGCATCAGCCAAACTGAGCACCACCGTGTTGCCATTTATTATCCGCGGAATTACCCTCTATGGCATCGACTCAGTAGAGATTAACATTGAAGAAAAACGACGCATTTGGGCACAATTAGCTGGAGATTGGAAGCTCGACGGCTTGGAATGCTTTGTCAAAGAAGTCACCATTGATGAGCTAGACCCTGAAATCAACCGCATTATGAACGGGGAACAGGTCGGGCGAATTTTAGTCAACTTAAACTAAAAGTAGAGGACACTTAAAGCCTGACAGACCTCATTCAAACGCTGTCAGGCTCTATTCGAAAATATGTCACTCAATACAACACCTCGCATTTTAATAGGCAAACCCGGTTTAGATGGTCATGATCGAGGGGCTAAAGTCATTGCCCGCGCCCTTCGGGATGCGGGCATGGAGGTCATCTACACAGGCCTTCGGCAAACGCCTGAAATGATCGTAGAAGCAGCGCTTCAAGAAGATGTTGATGCCATTGGCCTCAGTATTTTATCTGGGGCACACACCGTGTTACTCCCCCGAATTATGGAGTTGCTGGCTGAAAATGATATGACGGACGTTCCCATTTTCCTTGGGGGCATCATTCCAGATGAAGATATTCCCAAAATGGAAGCGATTGGCGTAACGGCCGTGTTTGGGCCCGGAACCAGCATCGAGCATATCACGACCTTTATTCAGGAGACCTTAGCCCGTGATTGAGACCTTGCTTAGCCAAATGCAACAAGGCAATCGGCGTGCGCTGTCTCGGCTACTGACCCAAATCGAAAACAATCCCCAAACTGCTGAACAAATCTTGCAATCGATTTATACCCAAACGGGAAACGCACACATCGTTGGCATCACAGGATCACCCGGGAGTGGCAAAAGCACCCTCGTAACCGAGCTTGCCAAAGCGTTTCGCCAGTGCAATCTCAAAGTTGCCATCATCGCCGTTGACCCCAGCAGCCCGTTTAGCGGAGGTGCCCTGCTTGGGGATCGCGTGCGGATGAATGAGCTAGCTGGTGATAAAGGGGTTTTTATTCGCAGTTTGGCGTCACGGGGCAGCTTAGGCGGTTTGGCTAAAGCAGCCCATCAAATGGCCAAACTTCTTGATGCAGCTGGGTACGATTTAATTTTGATTGAAACGGTTGGCGCAGGACAATCTGAAGTAGATATTGTTCATACAGCCCATACAACAGTTGTGATTGAAGCACCGGGTATGGGAGATGGCGTCCAATCGATTAAAGCAGGCATCTTGGAAATCGCCGATATTTTGGTCGTCAATAAAGCGGATATGCCCGGCTCATCGAAAACAATCAATCAACTTAAAGGTATGCTCCATCTTGGCCCCATCGGTGGCACACGCCATCACGGCCGTATCGTCAAAGAGGTTAAACTTACTCAAGAAGAATCCAGCACCATTTGGCAAATCCCAGTCCTACCTACTTCTGCGACAGAAGGCGAAGGGATAGATCAACTAGCTGACACGGTTCTAGCGCATCGCACACATTTAGAAGCAAACGACCAGTGGGCGGAGCGAGAAAAAGAGCGCTCTGAACAAGAGATGAATCAACTGATACAGGAACGATTGATGGCTTATTTGCAAGAAAAGGTGCCCCAATCGCTGTTACAAGAAAAGATAACGGCCGTTGCCAATCGAGAAGTAGATTTATTTACGGCCGTTGATGAGTTGCTACAAAAATTAGAGGAATAATCATGGATAAAAAAGAGTGGGAAGAAAAATTTATTCATCCAGCCATTCGTCGATTCCCAGAGCGAAAAGAAAGCTTTTCCACCAGTTCAGGCATTGAGCTTGATCGTCTCCACACACCCAAAAAGGTAGATGAGGAATATCAATCTCAGCTGGGATTTCCCGGTGATTATCCATATACGCGCGGTGTTCAACCGACTATGTATCGAGGTCGCTTCTGGACAATGCGCCAATATGCTGGTTTTAGTACTGCCAAAGAATCGAATGAACGGTACAAATTCCTGCTCGACCAAGGTCAAACGGGGCTTTCAGTTGCCTTCGACCTCCCCACTCAAATTGGTTACGACTCAGATGATCCTATGGCTTTAGGAGAAGTCGGCAAGGTTGGCGTCAGTATACCCACGCTGGATGATATGGGAATCCTGCTTGATGGGATTCCGCTTGATAAAGTCAGCATCAGCATGACTATCAATGCCCCTGCCTCAATTTTGCTGGCGATGGTTATTGCCATCGGCAAAAGACAGGGGGTCGATCCCAAACAGCTACGGGGCACCATTCAAAACGATATCCTCAAAGAATATATCGCGCGGGGCACCTACATTTTCCCACCCCGTCCATCGATGCGCCTGATCACAGATGTGTTCGAATATTGTGCCAGAGAGGTGCCGCGTTGGAACACGATTTCTATTTCTGGGTACCATATCCGGGAAGCAGGCAGCACGGCGGCTCAAGAGATCGCCTTTACGCTGGCAAACGGCATTGCTTATGTGCAGGCAGCGATTGATGCAGGGCTCGATATTGATATTTTTGCAAAACAGCTCTCTTTTTTCTTTAACGCCCACAACAACTTTTTAGAAGAAATTGCCAAATATCGGGCGGCTCGCCGTCTTTGGGCCAAAATTATGCGGCATCGCTTTGGCGCAAAAGACCCCAAAAGCTGGCGTCTTCGCTTCCATACCCAAACGGCCGGCAGCACATTAACTGCCCAACAGCCTGAAAACAATGTTGTTCGAGTGGCTATTCAGGCGCTGGCTGCCGTCATGGGAGGCACGCAAAGCTTGCACACAAACGGCCGTGATGAAGCGATTGCCTTGCCTACTGAGGAAGCAGCTCAAATTGCGCTCCGTACGCAGCAAATCATTGCCCATGAATCGGGTGTGGCTGACACGATTGATCCTCTGGCTGGCTCATACGTCATTGAACATTTGACGGATGAGCTCGAAAAGGCAGCAGAAGCCTATATCCAAACGATCGATGAGATGGGTGGTGCTCTACCGGCCATTGAACAAGGCTATATTCAAGAAGAGATTCACGAAGCGGCTTACACGTATCAGCGTGATTTAGAAGCTGAAAAAGAGATTGTGGTAGGTGTGAATAAGTTTGAGGTTGATGAAGAAAATTCGATTGATAAGCTCCAACTTGATCCGACGATTGAAGCCTCACAGCGTGAACGGCTCAAAGCATTACGCGAACGACGAGACAATGGCAAGGTTGCTGAATTGAGAGGCCATCTAGAAACGGCCGCTTCTTCCGATGAAAACCTGATGCCCTTGTTCATCACCTGCTTGGAAAACGATGTCACCCTCGGTGAAATTTGTCATACATTACGCAATGTTTGGGGAGAATATCGACCTTCTCTTTAATTATTTTGGAACGATAACATCCTCAGATAGTGTTATTACCCAACTCTCTGAGCAACTCTGTGAATCTCTGTGCAACTCTGCGTTTCACATCTCAAAGGACTTTTATGATCAAAAAAATTCATCACGTCGCTCTCGTCGTTCCAGAAATGGAAGAAGGCAAAAAGTTTTGGACCGAAATCTTGGGATTGATGGTTGGCCGAGAAGAACATGTTGCTGACCAAGAAGTCGATGTTGCCTTTATGCCGGTCGGAGAAAGTGATATTGAGCTTCTTAATCCATTGAGTGACGTAAGCGGGGTTGCTAAATTTTTGCAAAAACGAGGACCAGGCATTCATCATGTTTGCCTAGAAGTAGATGATATCGAGGCGATGTTGGCGCACCTCAAAAAAGCAGGGGTCCCTTTAATTGATGAAGAACCTCGTATTGGAGCTGGGGGTCATCGAGTGGCTTTTATTCATCCGAAAGGGACAGGTGGGGTTTTAGTTGAATTGTTGGAGTAAACAGAAATCTAAGATTGACCGCAAAGACGCTGAGATCGCAAAGAAAAACTTGGTAGTTTTTATAGACAAGAAAACTTTGTGCCCTTTGCGTCTTTACGGTAGGAAATTTTTTGAAAGGCCAGATTAATATCCAAACTCATTCGCCTTCGACAGGCTCAGGCTGCTAATTGAAATGTTTCTCAACTATCCGGAAAGGTTCGCAAAACGGCCCGGACAGGCGTTCCATCTCCCCCTTCAATTTTGAGCGGCATCGCCACCAATTCATACAATCCATCTGGAACATCGGACAGCATAACGCCTTCTAAAATGGCAATATTATTGCGATGGAGCGCTTTGTGGCTGCGTAGTTCAGCATCATCCGTCTTATCCATTGATGGGCCATCAGCTCCATAAAGCACAATACCAGCTGCCCCCAAAAAATCCGCCAGAATCGTCGAGGGGTACACTATATTCTCATCAAAGCGGGTCACATTCCTGGCACTTGAACGAGAGTGTACTAGGAGGCGTGGCGCAATCGTTAAATCCACGCCTTCAAAATCTTCAGGCATCAGCGGACCGCTTTCTTTAGTAACGGTAACAACTTGAGATGGCCCCCAATATTTTGATAAATCTAAGGCTTCAACAGGATCACCATCTCCTAAAAAGTGAAGTGGGGCATCAATATGAGTACCTGTATGGGCGCTCATGGTAATCGTTGTGAGATTAACGGATTCACCATCTTTAATTTGTAATGCTTTATCTAGCTGAAAGGGATGATCACCTGGCCAAACAGCAATTTGGGGGTTCAGAGTGCGGGAAATATCATAAATTGTGGACATGCCACCAGTTTATCAAAAATTTCAATAATTTAGGCAATAATTGGATTAAGTTGATGGAAAAGAAAAATGAGTCATCCCAAATTTGTTTTGAGATGACTCAACGATGATATTATCCGCGGGGATCAGTGTGGCGATCTGGTTTGTTGGCAGCTGCTTCTCGGGATGCATATGGGTCTTTGGCTGATCGATCGTCGGACAATGAGCGCGTGTTTCGCAAGGTCAATGCTTCAATGGCATCAGCCAAATGTTCATCGGTGATGTTGTATTCATTGCGTGACAAACGAATCTTGTGTGCTTCAAGCAAAACCTCTGCTTCGGTTGTACCCACTGGGGCGGAAAACTTATAACATGCCAATTCAACCAGCTGCCCCAATGGATCTCTAAAGTAAAGCGAATCCATAAAACCACGGTCAACCTCACCAGTATTTTTAACACCTCGTTCGTCAAGTCGCTTGGCGGCTTGGGTGTATGTCGCTCTTGAAACGGCAAAAGCAATGTGCTGAAGGTTACCGATCCCTTCTGGATTTGGTGTTGGGTCAGGTTGGCGGCTTTCGTGGGTGAATACGGTAATTAAACGGCCGTCTCCCGGATCAAAGTACAAATGGTTTTCTTCTGGTACATCCAAGTTAGGTTGTTCAAAGATCATCGGCATACCGAGCACACCTTCCCAAAAGTCAATAGATGTCTGACGATCTGCGCCGACAAAAGTAATGTGATGGACACCTTGTGTTTGTAATTTTTTCATGATTATCTCCTAAGGGTTGTGTCACGGATTAAGTATCACGCGACACGTTTAATGCGTTATTTGCAAAAACTTCTCTCAGTACACTTCGCCCTACACTTGCTGGACAATTTTCATCGCTTGGTCAATTTCGTCTTGAATAATGGTGTGAGCCATACCTGGATAGATTTGTTTGTTCACAACGCCACCCAATTTTTCAAAAATTTCGGCCGTTTCATGAACGCGCTTAACAGGAACATGAAAATCGACATCGCTACAGCCAATGAAAATAGGTGTGCCTTGTAAATCACCACTGTCCATCCGCGGCATATCAAGTGGACCAATTACCCCACCGCTGAAGACTAAAAGACCACCAATACGCTGAGGGTTTCGCGCCAAAAATTCAGAAGCTAAGCAGGCCCCTTGCGAAAATCCACCCAAAATGATTTTTTCAGCTGGAATACCAGCATCCTGAACCTTTTGGAAAAGCTCACTCACTTTGGCAAGCCCTGATGATAACCCTGGTTCGTTTTGTTGAATTGGCGCTAAAAAGCTAAATGGATACCAGGTATTTTGATATGCTTGAGGTGCAACATAAGCCATTTCTGCATGAGGAAAGTCGTGTGCCATATCAAGAATGGACACGGCCGATCCACCTCGACCATGAATCAAAATCATGGCAGCTTTCGCTTGACCTAAGGGTTGGCCCGTCATTTGATGAGGAAGCGACCCGTGAGGTGCTATCGTTTGTTGAGTCACGCTGCACCTTCTTTATCTAATGAGATTTCTGGAAGCACTTGGGCAATACGGTCTCGTTGTGACTCGAGCCATGGAGGTAACTTCAAATGAGTGCCCAATTCAGCTTTGGCTTCGTCATACAAGAAACCGGGGGCATCGGTAGCCACTTCAAATAACACCCCACCCGGTGAGCGGAAGTAGATGGAGTGGAAATATTGCCGATCTTGAACGGGTGTCACTTGAAAGCCCGCATTTCTTAACAGAGAAAGATATTCCTGCTGCTCGCTATCATCTACGGTACGGAAAGCGATGTGATGAATGGAACCTGCCCCAAAACGGCCGTTTTGCCCCTGGGGACGATGCAAAATATCCACATACATCCCCACATCATTGCCCGCGGCCCGATATCGATGGCGATTCCCTTCTTGACTGACAAACTCATATCC
>JANQSK010000208.1 GCA_028284105.1 Anaerolineae bacterium | reverse complement strand
AAAATCTGCAGGCAAAATACCAAGATGATCCAATGGTGACGGTGGCCGTTGCCGCTCATAGCGTTCGGGGCGTGCCATTGCCAGCTATTCAAGAGCTGGCTCAATTTGCTGAGAAGCACCATTTACCTTTTCACATGCACGTTTGTGAGCAGCGCCGTGAGCTCGAAGAATCCATGGCTGAGTATGGCAAAACTCCTATTCAACTGTTGGCTGATGCTGATGTGCTCTCTAATCGATTTGTAGGCGTACACGCGACTCATCTTTCGTCTGATGAAGTTCAAGCACTTGGACAGACGAGCTCCTTTGTCTGTATTTGCCGAACAACCGAACGTGATCTGGGAGATGGCTTACCACCGATGCGAGAACTCATCGATGCAGGCGCCAATGTTTGTGTAGGCGTAGATAGCCACGCTTGTGAAAATGCATTTGAAGAAATTCGCGCTGTTGAATTTGATGAACGCTCACGGTTGGAAGCACGACATGTGGCAATGGAAGCGCCTGCCTTATTTGATGCCGGTACGCGATTAGGATATGAGGCGTGTGGCTTTCAGGATGAATGGCAAGAAGATATGGTGACGCTACGCAAGGATGATGCTTCTTTGGTGGGGGCACAATTGGAAACGGCCGTTGATTCAATCATTTTCCACGCCACACCTCGGGCCGTAGATACAGTCTCTGTTGCCGGTACAACGATTGTTGAGAACGGCCGTCACATTAATTACCCTGAGATTTTAAGTGGATATCAAGATGGCTTGAAAGCTCTTCTCTAATGCAAATCAACCCTTAAATTTAACCCTTTAAACCCGTCTCATGATAAAATGAGGCGGGTATTTTTTGCCGAAGGAGAAAAGATGTTAACACCTGCAGAATATGTGAAATATGATGGTTTAGGCTTGGCGGAATTGGTGAAAAATGGTGAAGTCACACCGGATGAGCTGCTTGAAACGGCCGTTACGCTCATTGAAGCGCTTGATCCAGAAGTCAACGCCATCGTAACTAAAATGTTTGATGAAGCCAAAACTGCAATCGCCAATGGATTGCCAGAAGGGCCTTTTCAAGGAGTGCCCTTCTTTATCAAAGATTTAGGTGAAATGGTAGCGGGTGTTCGTCTGACAAGCGGGAGTAAAGCATTGGCAAACTTCGTGCCTGAAATGGACAGTGAGTTTATCAATCGAGTGCGCAAAGCAGGCTTTAATCTAGCTGGAAAAAGTAATACGCCTGAATTTGGCTTGCTACCCACTACAGAATCTCAGCTGCTTGGTGCCTGTCGCAATCCTTGGCAAATGGATCGGTCGACCGGGGGGTCAAGTGGTGGCGCTGGTGCGGCTGTGGCGGCTGGCTATGGGCCAATTGCTCATGCAACGGATGGAGGGGGCTCGATTCGCATCCCGGCTTCCTGCTGTGGACTATTTGGTTTAAAACCCACTCGTGGGCGTACGCCCCAAGGTCCAGTCCGTGGAGATGCCATGAACGGGCTGTCGATTGGTAATGTCGTGAGTAAATCGGTGCGCGATAGTGCGGCCTTTTTGGATGCTGTTGCTGGACCAGATATTGGGGATCCCTATTTTGCACCGCCAATCAAACGGCCGTATTTACAAGAAGTGGCAACCTCGCCCAAAAAGCTAAAAATAGCCATGTTGACACAAGCGCCCAACGGGGCCAAAGTGTATGATGATGTCGTGGCTGCTATTCAAGAAACGGCCGTTTTGTGTGAGTCATTGGGGCATGAGGTCGTTGAAATTGATGCCTTACCTGGCGTCGATATTGAGCAATTTATTCAAGCATTTACCGTGGTTTGGGCGTCAGGCTGTGCATGGTCTGTGAAAGGCATTGAGTTCTTAACTGACTCACCTGCGACGCCAGACATGTATGAGCCATTGACATGGCAGTTCTATCAGATGTCACTCCAAATGTCGCCAGGAGACTATTTGTTGGCCGTTCAGGGGTTACAACAGATGACAAGACGTGTATCTCACTATTTCCAGAGCATCGACGTCCTGTTGACACCGACCTTAGCTGAAGCACCACCTATGCTTGGTACATTTGATGACTCTTCAGATGATCCTATGGCTGCCTACCATCGGGCGATTGATTATGTTCCATTTACGCCAATAGCGAATGTCACTGGTCAGCCTGCGATGTCTGTTCCGCTAAACTGGAATGCAGAGGGACTCCCCATCGGCTCTCATTTTATTGGCCGCTTTGGTGCAGAAGACACGTTGTTCCAACTGGCAGCACAGTTAGAAGAAGCAAAGCCTTGGGCTGAGAATCAATCTCCATTATTGAAAGGGTATCTAGAATCGAATAGCTAATCTCTTAATGCCTTAGAGCGGCGTTCCATAAACGTTGTGTCTCGCCACACCCCATAATGTTGGGCAATTTTTTCACGGGTCCCCACAATACGAAATCCTTGGGTTTTGTGAATGTGGATACTGGCCTCATTTTCTGGGAAGATGCTGGCTTGGAGTGTCCAAAAGCCTAGCGATTCCGATAGATCGACGAGGGTTTTGAGCATTAGCTTGCCGACACCTTTTCCTTTAGCCTCATTGCTGATGTAAACAGACACTTCACCTACACCACGATAGACGGTTCGAGCCGAGACGGGTGATAAGCCTGCCCAACCCACAATACGGCCGTTTTCATCCACAGCCTTCAAAATTGAACCAGACACCTTTTTATCAAACCAAGATTCTCCGTCTGTTGTGACATTTTCAGGAATTTCAAATGTGGCATTGTTTGTGAGAATTCCCTCGATGTAAATTCGCCGAATGTCTTCCCAATCGGCAACTGTCGCTTCAACTATCTGCATGATTTTTACACTCCTTCTCATTTTGATTAAGAATCTGCTTATTCAGGACATCTAAGAAATAGAGTAAGATGATGGACAATTCACAGAATCATTTCGTATGGTTAGTGTGAAAACAAATTTTAGCCCAAAGCTTCAAAAGGAGAATAACAGATGACGATTCAAGGTGGATTTCGATTTGAACCGACGGCTCGGTGGATCCGAGTTAAATTTAATGATGAGATCATTGCAGACAGCAAAAACGCGCTGCTTGTTTGGAAGGGCGGGGGGCATTGGCTTGACTACTATTTTCCGCGTAGTGATGTCAAGATGGATTTCTTGAATGAGACAGGTCGAGAGGGAGGCGAGCGCACCAACTATCACGTCAAGGT
>JANQSK010000182.1 GCA_028284105.1 Anaerolineae bacterium | reverse complement strand
AAAACTGTTTTATCGTAGGCAGTTATGTTTTGGCTTTCTATAACGAAAGTGCTTTCATGGAGGAAGTTTTGCTGTTCCTAACTGTTGAATAGTTTGGATGATTAGCGAAAAGAGGAGATTGGATGTCCCGAATGTTAAAAAGAGGGCTCTTTTTCGGGGTGCTGTTGATTGCGATTGGTTGTATGCCTGCCAATGAAGATGAACAAAACGAGCCAATTATTATAGAGGTTGAGGAGACGGTTGTTGTTATCCAAGAAGTGATTGTCACGACAGAAGCAACAAAAGTCCCACCTTCACTACCTACACCATTACCAACTGATGAACCTGATGCATGGCTTAGAGTTGGAAGTGAAGTGACAGGCGTACAGTTATCAATCCCCCCTGATTGGGTCAATTTGTCAGGTGCTTTGGATGCCGTTACGGCAACAAATCCGCTCGGATTAGTCGTCTTGTTAACGAGTGATACAGAGCGGACGGGAAGTGCCCTTCTTGCGGGAAAGGGGAGCGGTGAAGGGGCTTATGCAGCCGGTTTAATTACCAATTTAGCTTCGACTTCAGATGATCCCACAATGGCGCTTTCATCTCTTGTCGAACAATTGATAGGTGTGGAAGTCTCGTTGCCTCAGGTCTCGTCGATGGCGTCACAAATCAATGGACAAGGGCGCACCGTTGGGGGGGCGTTTATTGATATTGAGGGAACGGCCGTTATCTTTCCAGATTCAGTTAATCAAAGAATGCGGACACGTTTGCTCTACTTCCCTCTTCAGGATACAGAGGGCGGTACGCCAAAGCAGGCTGTCTTTGTGTTTAGTGCCGATGTGGATGAGTGGGCTAGTTACGAATCTGTTTTTAACCAAATGCAGAATGAAGTTGTGGTTTATGATTTCTTAGAAGACGATTTGGTTATAAACGATGGTCGCTCAAATATCGAAGGGAGCTTGGGGCAAACGGATGTGGTAAACGGCCGTTTAGAAGCCAATGTATCTGATATTTGGACTTTTTCTGCAGAATCAAACCAATATGCAACCATCACAATTAGCCCTGATGATCGGGACATCGATCTTATTCTCAAGCTCATTGATCCCAACGGGCGAACGGTGACACAGATTGATAATGCCTTTGCTGGAGATACCGAAGTTGTACTTGATCTCTTGCTCACTGAGTCAGGTATGTACGTCATTGAAGTGAGTGAATTCTTTCAAGACTTAGGCCGTTATACATTAAGTTTGGTGTTAACCGAAGAGCCTCTTTTCAGTGGTGGTGGTGAAATTGATTTTGGACAATCGATTCAAAGTGATTTACCAGCTGGCAGTCAAAAGGTCTGGATTTTTGGCGGAGCTGCGGGAGAAGCCATAAGCGTTGTGCTCATTCCTGAAGGTGAATTTGACGGTATTCTTGAGCTTTATGCCCCTAATGGGGAAAAGTTAGTGAGCCTTGATGAAGGGTTTAATGGTGATGCAGAAGTAATAGCGGGTTATGTATTGCCATTATCTGGAGATTATCGTTTGGTGGTTAGCAGCTTTGCTGGGAATGGCGGCACCTATTCACTTTCGTTAGATCGTGGCGGTGAGGACACGGCTAACTTTTATGACGCGGGGGATCTCTCGTTCGGAGAAACACGTCAAGAAGAGCTCCGTTCTAACGAGGCTCATGCTTGGTTCTTTAACGGCCGTAGTGGTGACGATGTGACCATTGTTGTGCGGCCTCTCGATGAGACGCTGGACATTGATTTATGGCTTTTAGATCCAGCGATTGAGCGGATTAACTCCCAAGATGTTTTTCTCGCAGGTGAACCTGAACGACTGGAACAACGACTGTCGGCAGATGGACAATATCTTATTTTAATCAGTGACTTTTTTGGGTCGAGTGGCCGATATGAAATTTCCCTTTCTGCTCAACCTATCTCCACGCCACAGCCCTCTGGATTGCTACAGTTAGGAACGGCCGTTACGGGCCAGCTTCTTCAAAACGAAACCAATATTTGGTATTTTGATGGAAGTGTTGGCGATCTTGTTACTGTGGAATTGTCAGGCAATAATGCCAATGCAGATTTAGCGTTTGATATCGTTGATCCTTCAGGGAATCGCGTCAAGATTGTTGATGAGCAAAATGCGGGATTAGGGGAAACGTATGAGCGCTTTACACTGTCTGTGGATGGACGATGGGGCGTGGTCATTCGTGAATTTTTCAATGAAGGAACGACCTATTCGCTGTTAGTTGAACGCTCACAATAAGTGGGGAACAAAAAGGATCTTGAAATAATGACTCAAAATGTGCTTTTGTTCTCCTGTAAGCAAATTTCACATGGATAAGCTGTCTTAGTTCAAGATATGTTCCTGAAATTTACATAAGCGCTATATTCTAAATTCCTAAATCTAGAAACTTATAGAAAAGACGCCTATTTGAGGCGTCTTTTTTTAATTAATGATTTTGCACAAAATCAATGCGAACGAGGTTATCGTCACAGCTTGCACGGGTTTGG
>JANQSK010000180.1 GCA_028284105.1 Anaerolineae bacterium | reverse complement strand
TGTTTTCAAAAATATCAGGAAAGACCATGAATCAACAATTCGACAATCACCTAAAATCCTTAAATAAACAGTTGAAAGTGGCAGAGCAGGGGCACAATCAGTTGGAGATGGCCTCTGTCTTGAGCCAGCGGGCGGGCGTCCATTCACTTATGCTTAATTGGCAAGCGGCCGCTAAAGATTTAGGACAGGTTGCAGACTTAGCGAAAGCGGATGGTGAGTACTTTTACCAAGCAAGGGCTCTATTTGGGCAGGCAAAGGCACTAGGTCATTTACCAGAGCAACATGAAATGGCACAAAATGTGTTGAGGCAAACGGCCGTTTTATTCCAAAATCTCAACGACCAGCACCATCAAGCAGAGGCACTGTTTGAACTTGCCAAAATGGAAATGGGAGTGGAAAACTACACAGCCGCTTTAGAGACGGCTTCCGAAGCTATCGAGTTACTTAACCAATCACCTACCAAAAGTGAGCAACTGCTGGATTTGTACCAACTCAAAGCATCGGCGTTTCTATTTTTGATTCAGTTTGACCAAGCAATTGAGGTGCTACAAACGGCCGTTTCCATCGCCAACGCCCAAGGCCTTACCAAACAAAGCGTAGAACTTGAGCTTCAAATCCATTCCTTCCAATCGCTTCTAAATGGAGCAGATTCCAAAGAGTCACTTGAGCAACTGATGGCTTCTGCGCAGGCAGCCGGTGCAGTGAGTGTGGTGCAAGATGTTCAGCTTCGACAGGCGAATGAAGCGTGTGAAAACGGCCGTTATGCCCAAGCCACCCAAGCTGCCGAGCAAATCATTCAAGCTGCCCGACTCTCATCTGAGCCTCAAAGATTTATGCGCTACTTTTATGCCACCATGATCATTGCCCAATCTGAAGAGGCGCAGGGGAATCGAGTAGGCACCTTATTTGCCATCCTCCGAGCTAAAGTCTATCTGGAAACTCATCTCGACAAGAACATCGGCATCATGATCGACAAACTGCTTGACAAACTTCAGGAACAGTGGGGTGCAGACGCCTTGCGTCAAACGGTAGCTGAATATCAAGCGCTTGTAAAAGAACATGGAGCAATCATGGCATAACTGGTGGCCAAGGGGCATCCTTTATTGATCAATACTTGACAACCATCCTACTAGTAGGTTAACATTGTGGCGAGAGATAAATAATGGATAGAAAAACCGAGATAGTCCAATTAACCATAGAAATACTAAAGGTCAAGGGCTTTGACAGCTTTAGCTATAATGACCTGTCCCAAGAAATTGGGATTTCTAAGGCAAGTATTCATCATCATTTTAAGCGAAAAGAAGACCTCGGATTAGCTCTGCTGCTTTTTATGAAAGAAGGGACATTGAGTAGAAATGAGCACCTTTTCGACCTTGAACTTTCACCTTGGGATAAATTAGAAGCTTTTTTTAATATGAATGCCCAGGTAATTGAAAATGGCACCAAGAATTGTCCGGTAAATTCTCTTCAAGCAAATGTAAATGTCATTTCTGCGGAAATGGCAGATGTTTTGAAGGATATTGTTGATTTAGAGATTGATCTTGTGACAACACTTTTAGAGGATGGACGAAAGGAAGGACAACTATTTTTTAAAGGTAAAGCAAGAGATCACGCCGCATTAGTTGTGTCAACAATGAGAGGGGCAATGCAGCAATCAAGAATCCATGGTCATGGGTTTTTTCGTCAAACCATTGAACAATTGAAAACGAATTTGAAAGTATAAATTTTTTTAACCAATAAACCTACCATCTAGTAGGTAGACGTTGGATAGCTTTTGGTTATAGCTATCCAACAAAACAACAATCGAAAGGAGATTAAGATGACTACCGAAACCAAAAGTAAAGGCGCTAAAGATTCCGCAGCAGGGGGGAAAGTTGATTTGCACTTGTATGCACCTTTTGAGGGGTTGAAAGGTATGGAGCCTATCCCGCTGGTTGCCGCTATCCCGTTCTATTCAGATCCGGAGATGACGGACGCCCTCGGTACCTTGACAATCATTGGGGTGACGGTTCCATCTGACGAACTGCCGTCGTATTTTTACTGCCGTATCACCTTCGGATGGCACGGTAAAGATGAGACGCTGGCCGCCGCAGACACCATTCTCACGATGACGGGCATCATGATTCAAGGTGACCCGAGGGCCGGTGCTGAGCAGGACGAGACCCCGGCCTTCTTGCAGCTCTTCGCCATCACGGGTGGTACCGGGAAATACGTCGGCGCAAAAGGCCAAGCGACGATCGATCCGCATCTCGGTAATCAAGACTATCAGATCGTCTTTGCATAAAGACCCGAAATTCGCACGCAAAAACGACTTAATGACCTCAGTCGTAAAAGCGCGGACAACTGCGGAGTGAAACTGATAGACGTTCACCCCGCAGTATTCGAGTTGGATACGCGGGCCGATTGAACCAGTTAGGTCACTCCATCCATGGGATGCACGTTTTGCTTGTTTCGCTTGAGATTACAGCGTTTATTACGGTATACAGACCCGCTAGGGAAGACAAAACCACCCTCAAGGAAGCGCATTCAATAGGGTGATATTCATGTGATTGACAGAAAGTAAATGAAGCAATCCACAGATTTATCAAATAGTTTGTTCAATCTACTGTCAATCTAAAGCTAACCCAACCAGTGGGTAACATTTTGTAAGCAATCTAAGGAATCAGATCATGTCAAAAGTTAAATTATGTTTAGTATCGTTTGGAATTATTATCGGTATTATCGGGGCTCTGCACGGCAGTGCTTCATTAATGAAAGGTTCCACACTCGTAGAAAGCAATACGGTAGAAGTGATGATGGAAGGCTGGCCAAATGATGAGTTCTATACGGTGTCAAATGGTAGCCCTGTATTTACAATATTAACCGGCATCCCCTTTTATGCCCTTGGGATATTGGCTATTTCAGTTTCGACCACATTAATTGTCGTTTCAACAACAGCGATCAAGAAGAATAAACTGGCAGTTGGATTGTCACTGTTTGCCTTGTTGAACGTTGGAATATTTTTGTTTGGCGCAGGAACCGGGACACCTCTTTTTATAGGGTTACCGATGGTCACTGCGGGGATTGTTTCGATCTTTAGAACTGGTAAAAAGGAAAGAAGCGAATTGAGTAAGCGAAGAATTTTGTATTCATTTTGGTTCTTTTATGGATTACACATTTTCAGCTGGGTTATGTTTTTCCCAGGCTTTTTTATACTCAGCTTCTATGCAGAAATTTCAACAGCACTCTTTGCATTCACCTTTATCAGTATGCCCATAGGCGTTTTGGGTGCATTGATAAGTGGCTTTTTATATGACAAGTCAATATATGCAGAATCACATTCATTGGTGGAACCACATTTAGCTGTTTAATTGCTAATTAACTTAACTTTGAAAATTTCTCTTTGGAGGAAATAGACAATGAGTAAAGATTTAAAGGTTAATGCCCAAAAAGTGAAATCTCTTGGGGTAATGGAATTTAGTGACGAAGGAATACTATTTGTTGGGGACAATATATCAGGAGCCATCATTGCATTTGACTTCCGATCAGAAAGTAAAGCAACAACAAAGCTTGAGATAAATGTTTACGATGTGGATAGTCAAATTGCAGCTATTTTAGGAACCTCCCAAAGTAAAATACAGATAAATGACATCGCTGTTCATCCAGTAAGTGATGAAGTATATCTCTCTATTACTCGGGGACATGGGGCAGAAGCCTTACCTGCTTTGGTCAAGGTCGATGCCCAAAATCAATTAACGAACATAGATTTGGCTAATTGCGAATTCACTTCTCAAATCCTGAATAATGTGCCAGATAGTAGTCAAAGAATCGGATTACGCGGCACGATGGGGTCTCCCCCTACAAAGAAGGAGATTGCCAAGTCAAAACGGCCGTTAAGAATACTTTCTATCGTCGATATGGAATATCACAATGGTGAATTGTTCGTTGCTGGCATCAACAATGAAGAGTTCTGTTCGGTGCTACGAAGAATACCTTACCCATTTAATGGCACAGAGAGCATCAGCAATATTGAGATGTATAATATAGCACATGATCAATACGAGAGCCGTGCCCCAATTCGATCCATGGTGGTGAAAAATATTGATGGCATCGACCAATTAGTTGCAGCCTACACGTGTAGCCCTCTAGTATTGATTCCCCTGAGTGAGCTAAAGGACAGTGCAAAAGTTAAAGCCCGAACCATTGGTGATATGGGGAATGGACAACCTGTTGACATGATTCCTTTTAATCTAAATGGTGAAGAAATGATTTTAGTCACCAACAATAGCCGAAGCCCGTTGTACATTCCAGTTGAAGGACTCAATAATGCTAAAGTGGTTACAGAAAAAGATTTTGATAGGGGAGGCAAAATAGATACAGGCCCAATCATTCCATTTGGCCCCATGGGTAAAGCCGTCATGTTCACAGGAACGTCTCTACGTATTGACTTACTAAATGAAAGGCAATTTGTCTCTTTGAATCGGGATGCAGAAACAGGCAGTTTAGATTTAGAAACATTAAGTACGATGTTGCCGATCAAAATGCATAATGTTATTGGTGATTGGGATATTCCAAGACCAGTTTAAAATTAATTGATGCGTCGTTATAGATATACGATTTCTACTAATGAGAAAGTCGTTCAATAACGCAAGAAATCGTATATCTTGTCAGCACCAAATCTTTTTTCATTTGTAACAATTTGAAGTTCTACTGATGACAACACATTTAGACCATTTCTCACAAACCGAAACTGCCCTCATTTTGCCAACCGAGCCAAATGAATCCGTTCAATTTAATATTTCCGCCATACCAAATTTTGATAAAGAAAATTTTGGTTATGAACAGTTGGCTGTTTTTGTAAACAACGAGAGAGATGAATACAGTTCAAACGAAGTTCAAGGACGGTACAAGATTGAGGGCGATTATCTAATGTTTTCCCCCTTTTACCCCTTTGATCAAGGGATGACATATACGGTGAGAAGTAAACATTTGGACAATGATAGTGATTATTCCTACCAATCATTTTTGCTCGAAAAGAACCATTTGGTTGAAGAGGCCAAGGTTCTGCAAGTGTACCCAACAGCCAACCTGCTTCCTGAAAACATGCTGAGATTCTATATCTACTTCAATACACCAATGCAAAAAGGGCAAGCATTGAACTATATCCAATTGATAGATGCAGACGGGAATATTGATGCCCAGGCATTTATGGAATTTAAGCAAGAGCTTTGGAGCTCAGATGGGAAACGTTTAACAATATTATTCGATCCTGGACGTATCAAAAGAGGTGTTTCTACAAATATGGCACTTGGTCCCGCTTTGATTGAAGGGAATCAATTCTATTTAACCATTTCAACGGCTTGGCAAGATGTCTATGGTCAACCCTTATCAGAAAAGACATGCAAAGAGTTTGCTGTTGTCAAAGCGTACCGTGACCACCTGAAAGTAAATGGATTGGCAATCAACAAACCCAAGCCAAACAGCTCTGAACCATTAGGGATCCATTTTGACAGAGTGATGGACCATGCCTTAATCCAATCAATGATTCAAATTGAAGATGAAGAAAGAAAATTCTTAGCCGGGCATTGGGTGACATTAGAACAAGAACACCTTATTCAATTTATGCCTGAAAACAGTTGGCTAAAAGGAATCTATCGGATTGTCATTGATAGCCGCTTGGAAGATGTAGCCGGAAATAACCTTCACTCTCTGTTGGACACATTTGATTCAGATAAAGAAAGTAAATTTGATACCTATCAATCTATTGAATTTGAATTATAAAAAAGCGTCGTGTGATCGAATTTCCCCAACACCTATCGCAGGTCGATACCCCCTATAAGTCCCTTTTCCCCTTTTCTTATTGCCATTTTCCTATTGAGAAACGGCCGTTTTGCCAGTTCAATACGGAGTAGTTTTTGCTTTACCGACATCCACATATGGGTGAGAGCCTCGCAATAATAGGTAGTAATGTTTATGAGAAAAATAACGATCATATTCCTTTTGATGCCCCTGTATCTGAGTGCATGCGCGGCAAACAGTCAAGTCCAACAGCTTGAAGCCCGCGGCATTTCTAGATTAACCATGCTCTTTGGGGGCGCAATCGGTCTCGTTTTGCTCCTAGCAGTGATTATTTTGGTCTATTATGCAGAAAAGCGGTGGAGCTTTTTACAATTAATACGTCCTTCGCGTTGGCTTAACAAACTGCCCCAATTCCGGGAAGCCAAAGGGTTACAGCGCAAAATAAACAGCGGCTTCCAAGGGGTTCAGCGTGTAAAACGATTTGTGCCTTGGCTCGATAATGTGCAATTGCCCAAGATAGGGGGCACATCTCGAAGTAGCGGCATGGCAGGTCGACCCGAATCGCGTGGCAGTCGCAGTGTGCAATCAAACGGCATGTCGAACCAGTTGGGTAAAAGTGCGTTGCCTAAACCACTGCAAAATGCTGCTAAAAAATTCAATAACAACAAACCTCAATTTGGCAATGAAAAACAGGATACGGCCGTATCCTCTCCAACAGCCGAATCATCACCAGCAACAGAATTCGTTAGCCAAAACTCACAACAAGTCATGTCTTTTCAAACAAATGACACTGTTGCCCAAACGAGCATGACGCCTTCAGCAACAATGGTTTTGCCAGAAACGGCCGTTGTTGAACAGAGTATTACTCCTCGAATCGCGAATGGTGAGCTTCCCGAAATCAAACAAATCCCGCTTGCACAATTAGAAACATTAACCGGCGCAGACCTTGTTGGCAGGCAGCTTGCCCGATACCGAATTAATGCCATTCTCGAGGAAAATCAACATAGCAACGTTTTCCAAGGCACGGATCTCACACTTGGACGTGCTGTGACGTTACACCAAATTAAAATCACAGCCCCAAAAGATGGCGAACAATATATCAGCTCCCACCTCCAAGCCGTTGCTCAGTTAAGCCACCCAGCCATTGCCCGACTACAAGATTGCTTAGACACAGACGGTAGCATGTTACTGGTGCACGAGTTTATAGCCGGCCCTCAAATTGATGACTATCTTGGGCACATGAAAACAAAATCTTGGCAGGTCAGCACTTCACGCACCTTAAGCTTATTAGGTCAAATTGCGGAAGGCCTCGATATTGCCCATCACCAAGATATCATCCATGGTAGCTTGCACCCCGGACGCATCCTCATCGCACCTAAAAAAGGTCGTCAATCTGATGGAGAAAACAAAGAAACGTATCAGGCTAAGCTCACAGGCTATTGGATCAATCGATTAAGCGAAGTAGCTTCCCGCCCATCTTACCATTGGGCCTATCTTTCTCCTGAACAACTTAAAGGGCAGTCTATCGATGAACGTAGTGATATTTACTCTCTTGGCGCTATTTTATATTTACTAGCGACAGGTGAAGCACCTTACAATGCAGAGACTTTTGAAGATGCCCAAGAGCAACATGGAACTGCTCCCCCTCTTCCAACACAGCTTAGACCCGGTTTACCAGAACAAGTTGAATCGATAATTTTAAAAGCGATGTCGATTTCTCCTCAAGAACGATATCAAACAATGCATGAATTAGCGCTTGAGCTTAACCATGTTGCTCGCATTCTGCTACCTACAATGGATGAAGAGCAAGATGCTCGTTTAACCAAATCAGCGGGCAAGCTCTATGTCTACATTCTGTGTTCAGGAGAGTCACCGCGCGTCATTGAACTTGATAAGCAAACGCTTCACATCGGTTCAACGGTAGACAGCGAAATCTATTTACCTTCTAAGTC
>JANQSK010000172.1 GCA_028284105.1 Anaerolineae bacterium | reverse complement strand
AGCGTCGATTTTATCGTCGCGGGACAAGCAGCCCACTGGTTTGAGCTGCACCCAACACGCAAAGAGTTTGAACGGATACTCAAGCCTAATGGCACCATTGCACTCTGCTGGAATCGCTTTGACGTCGATGGTTCCGAGTTTATGACAGCATCCGCTGAGCTCAACAATCGCTTCACAACACTCAAACCAGAGTCTGACACACGCGACCCTGAAGCTATTCCACACATTTTGTTGGGCGAAGGGTATGAAAGGCGAGTCTTCCCTAACCCACGCAAAGTGTCCTTTGAATCTTTTGAAGGGGGCGTTTTATCAAGCTCAGTGATGCCTTTAGACAATCCAGAGCTCCGCCCAGCTATTCGCGCTCTATTTGAAAAATACGCTGAAAATGGTGAAGTAGAACTTCTCAACCAGACACATCTTCTTTTTATGCGATTGCCATGAACAGCAAAACAAAAGATTAGTTATTTTTCACGAATAGAGAGCCAAAACATTTCTAATCGTGAAAGATCTCAACAATAGGAGGAAGTGATGACAAAAACGGCCGTTAAATCCCTAGGGGAAATTGCTTTCCGCGTTGAAAAATTAGAGGAAATGCAAGCCTTTTACGAGAATGACATTGGTCTTGAGCTTATGAAGCGATTTGACCACGCTGCCTTCTTCAAAATCGCGGATGGCCATGCGGGACACACGGCGATATTAGCTCTCTTTGACCGCACCGCTGATCCAAACAACCAACCCATTTCTCAAGCCCACACCACCGTTGATCATATCGCCTTCACCATTGATCTGTCTGATTTTGATTCCGAAGTGGCCCGTCTTGAATCACTCGGGCATTCTGTCCGCACAACCACCCACGCATGGGTGCAATGGCGCAGTCTCTACCTCCATGATCCGGAGGGGAATTTAGTCGAGCTAGTTTGTTTTGATCAAGAGATTGTGGATTAAACGGATAAAAGATTGGTCATATTGGCGATATTAATATGACCAATATACAAATACACCAATTTACCCATACACCCAATTACCACCTCCGCAAGATTCGGGTGGAGAAGCGACTACAATTCCCCTACACTTTAAACATGGAAACAATAACCAGTTACACCCAACAGTCACAAGATTATTACCGAATTGAACACGCGATTCGCTTTTTAGAAGAGAACTTCCAAAATCAGCCCAATCTGGATGAAATTGCAGAAAGCGTTCATCTGAGCAAATATCATTTTCAACGCCTTTTTAAACGCTGGGCTGGTGTGACCCCTGCCCAATTTTTACATTTTCTAACGATTGGGTATGCCAAAGAAAAATTGGCGCTTGCTCAACCCGTTTTGGATACGGCGCTTGATGCTGGATTATCCGGTTCAGGTCGACTCCATGACTTATTTGTGACGTTTGAGGCGATGACACCTG
The DNA here is from genome assembly GCA_028284105.1 of Anaerolineae bacterium. Classification (GTDB taxonomy): domain Bacteria; phylum Chloroflexota; class Anaerolineae; order Promineifilales; family Promineifilaceae; genus QQUD01. The sequence goes on along the minus strand of JANQSK010000172.1, from coordinate 4,063 downwards.
GGGAATACAAGAAACATGGTGAAGGTATTCAAATCCGTTACGCTATCCATCCCACCCCTTTTGGAGAATGCCTCATTGCCCAAACGGATCGCGGTATTTGTGCGTTACGTTTTTTGAATGAAGCCAATCGCGAAGCAGAAGTGAGTGGTTTGCAGGCTGAGTGGCCACTGGCTGAGTTTGTGTGGGATGAAGACGAAACGGCCGTTCCAATTCAAGCCATATTCTCTGATGCCAGTCCACAGGATCCCTTCCACCTCTTTCTCAAAGGAACCAACTTCCAAGTCCAAGTGTGGCAAGCGTTGCTCAACATACCATCCGGCCAAATTGTCACCTACTCAGGCCTTGCCGAACAAATGGGAAATCCGAACGCCACCCGAGCTGTGGCGAGCGCCATCGCCAAAAACCCAATTGGCTATTTGATCCCTTGTCATCGTGTCATCAGTAAAGCTGGCAAAATGCATCAATATCGTTGGGGAACTTCACGTAAAAAAGCTATTGTCGGTTGGGAAGCGGCACAGATAGAATTGATTTAATCAGTCACGTTCTTGATACGATCATTTGATAGTCTCAGCATCGAACACATCATCCGTTTATTCACATACGGCAGTGACCTTAAAGCGCAATCTGTTCTTTTGTAATGAACGAAAAACCCCATTCCTTGGGAAGAGAGACAGAATGTTTCATCAAGCATCGATACAGACTGGCCCCCAAAATCGTATCAACCGTTTCATCTTAATTCTTTTATCCATCCTATTGGGTTTCACCCTGATAGCTCTAAATGAAAAGAGCTCCAAAGATATCCAAGCAGAGGAACTGAGTGAAAACTATGCTTATTTCCCTCTTGTGCTAGGCGCTTCCTCACAAGTGACAGGGTTCTACCACTGTGATGAAACCGAAAACGGATTTTCTTGGAGAAGTTGGCTGATGACTCTAAAAAGCGATGGAACGGCCCTTTACCAGGAAAACTACTCCCCAAGTTATACGACAGGTACATGGGACTATGCGCCATCTTCTGATGAAGTCACCTTCACAAACTTTAGATGGAATAGTGCAACATATATCCATCCTGATACGATTGGTGCGAGTCAATACTTGCCCGAAGTGGGTTATTTAATCGGATTGAGATGTTATAAACGCGAACCTTTTGACTAAACGGGAACTACTCTAAATATCTAAATAAAACGGCCGTCTTTTTCAAGACGGCCGTTTGCATTCTCAATAGTGTATGTTCGAGGTTTTCTTAAGCTGTAGTCATCATTTTTTGTGTTGGCTTGATGAGTAGCGCTGCAGCTAATATGCCAGCAAAGATATAAACAATTGCAGCCCCACTCATCAAAGCGGTGCCTCCCAACAAGTCAGTCAGCACACCTCCCAAACCGCTCCCCACCAGCATAAGAAGCGTAATTGTGGTGCCAAATGCGCCGAAGATACGACCTCGGTAAGCATCCTCGGTCTCTTGTTGAAGCAATGTTTGGATAGTCACAAAGGCAATGATGCCCGGAATACCGACCAACAGCATTGCTGGTAAGACCACATTAAGCGTTGGGAAGCTAATCGCAACAAAGATAATGACACCGCTAATGGCGAGCCCTGCACTAATCAATTGACCTGCAGATAATTTGCGACCTAGCTGGGCGGCAAGTAACCCACCAATAATCCCGCCAATCCCTCGGGCGGTCATCATCCAGCCAAATTCAACCGAGCCAAGCCCCATAGTGTCCTGCACAAACACAACCAAAATCGCGCTAATGATTGCGTCTGCAAAAAGAGCCACGCCCACGACGATAAAGAGGCTAGACAAAATGCGCCGGTGACGAACGAGCTTTAAACCAGCTACCCAATCACGCCACACGTTGCTCCAACCTGCACCTTCCGATGACGCTGCGGTTGGTGTTGGGGTTGTAATTTCTTTTGGCGCATTAACGAGCAAAATAAGCGAACCCGCTAACACATAGGAAATTGCATCAAGCAGCACAACACTCGTCAAGCCCACAAGTCCAAGTAGCGTCCCACCAATGGCCGGACCAATTAATCGAGCAAGATTGTCATTCATTGAGTTGAGTGAGTTCGCGGCCAGAAGCTGATCTTCACCTACAAGTGACGGCAACAGCGCATTTTCTGCGGGGCTGAAGAATTGGGATAAAGAAGACTCAACAATGGCCACTGCATAGACGAGCCACAACGTTTCAGGTGTTTGGGCAAAGAGAAGCACTAAAATGATAGCCGCTTGCATAAAGCTGGTAATGACCATGGTGCGCTTCCGATCCCAGCGGTCAACAAACACACCCGCTACAGACCCCAAAATAACGCCAGGAGCAATATAGGCCATCAACCACGCACTGGTCGCCAAGGCAGAATTTGTCACTTGATAAATGTGAAATGGCATTGCGGCAACGAGGATCCAATTGCCAATAAGGGAAATGAGTCCGCCGGTCCAGAGAAGGGCAAAGTTTCTTTCTTTCAATGTTTGTAACATGATTTATCTCACTTTAATAAACAGTTTCTTAATTATTGTCAGTGTATTCAAAAGAGGGGTGAGCTGTCGTCACCGCTGGGGGTGAGATTGGGGGGTGAGATTGATTAAAGGAGCTCAAGTGCGCGGGCACGTTCAATGGCTTGGGAACGGCCGTTTACATCGAGCTTACTATACAAATTCTTGAGATGTGTGCGCACTGTGTTTTTTGAGATATGCAGCTTTTCCTCAATCGCTTTATTGCTTAGCCCCGCAACAAGGCATGCTAAAACCTGCTGTTCCCGTTCAGTGAGTGGGTCTTGTAGGCGGTCGTTATTGGAGGTTGCTACACTTGAACTGCTTGCCCGTTGAATCTTTTTAATAAAGTCACTCGGAGGAAGCAACGTCAGTAAAGCAAGAAGAGTTTGCCCCTTCGCAATAAACGGCTGGATGATAGCGCTAGGTTCGGCATAACCAATCGCTGACTGTAAACTGCCGATAGCTTTATCCCGTTCGCCATTTAATTCATAAAGTAACGCCAACCACGTCAGCATATCGAGGGCATCAAAAATATAGTCTCGTTGAAAAAACTGTTCAATGAGCTGTTCAGCAAGCTGTGCTAATGCAGATAACGGGTCTGTGTCTCCCGTTTGTTCACTTTGGCGAATGAGCGTCGCCACAAAAAGTTTGTATTGGCCATATTTTTGAAAGACCGGTTTGTCATGAACCGTCAAGTCAGACTCATTCACCCATTGAACGGCCGTTTCGATCTGCCCCACCTTCAATTCAAAAAGAATATAATACAAATTGCTAATTTCTATGATCGAATCCAGTTTGCTTTGATGAGCAAATGAGCGAAAACGAGCCATAATATCCAATGCGATTTGCGGTTCACCCCGCCAACAGGCCAGTTCCGCCTCACCAAGATACGCATCAAATAAAATATCCGTAATTCCCGTACTGTCAGCCCACTGCTTTGCCTGACGATAATAGTGCGCGGCTTCTTCCATTTCATATTGATGAAACTTCAGAAAGGCTAGCCCATTGTAAAGCGTACCGATCAGAGGTTGGTCCCCAGCACCAAGCAACTGCACCCCCTCGTGAAATTTCTCTTCCGCAAGCTGGAAGTCAGCACGATTGGCTGCAATCAACCCTTCCATTCGCCGCACATAAATTTGTGACCCAATCTCCATCTGCTCAAAATGATTTTGCATCAGTCCAAGCACTTGCTCCGCTTCATCCATCTCCGACATTTGCATAAAGCTGCTAACCAATTGAAGATAGGCAAAGGCGCGAAGATTGTGCTGGTCAGGATCTAAGTTTTCAAGCGCATAGTGGGCAAATTCCAAGGCTTGCGGGATTTGGCCACGATTTCGTATCAGAATTGCTTCCAAAAGGTGCCACTCTGCATCGACCTCAGGCACGTTTTCAACCATGCTCAAATAATGGCCAGCCTGTTGAATATCCCCCACGATGAGATGGGCACTCGAGGCGCGAATAGCGATGAGGGGATAGCGCAGTATTGTTTCAGTGGGTAGAGCTTGCACCCACTGCCGAACCATCGCCGCCCCACCTTGTTGCCATAAGTTATCCACAGAAGTTTCAGCAATC
>JANQSK010000167.1 GCA_028284105.1 Anaerolineae bacterium | reverse complement strand
ACCTTGAGGTTGATGAAGCGTAAAAGATTCTCCACTTTGCTCTCCAGAAACCAAGGCGTCCCCTAATCCTTTTACGACATTGCCCACCATTTTCATGCGATCACTGTGAATGGGATCGGCTGTAAATAGCACACCCGCAAATTGAGGGGCGACCATTTCCTGAACGATGATGGCCATATCTGATGGAAGGGGTAATTTCTTTTCTTGGCTGTAGGCAATCACCCTTGGGCTGTTTTTGGATGCATAAACGGCCGTAATGGCCTTATAAATTTCATCATCTGATGTTTGATTAAGCAATGTTTTAAACTCGCCAGCAAAAGAGGCGTGAGGTGAATCCTCTCCCACAGCAGATGAGCGAACAGCAAAGGCGCAGTTTGGATTTTGTGCTCGATGCTTGGTAAGAAGTTCTTTTATTTGGGCCCAAGCCGCGTCGTTCAATGTGTCATTGGTGAACGCGGTGGATAGGATAATAAATCCATTTGGCACAGAAAAGCCTGATTGGAATAGGTTGGCTAATTGAGTTGCTTTGTTGCCGGCTGAAGTATGATCAGAGGATTTGAAGTCTTGGAATGGGACTATCACTTTATAATCCTTTTGTTGACATAAAAATTGAATCAGTAGGGTTTTTGAACGAGTGGGAGAACACAGTTGCTTGAATTAAAAGCAACTGTCGGGGTCAAATACAGTTTCGAGGCTGGGTGTGAAATGTGTGAGTGTTCATTCGATGGTCAATTTGCTATTCGGATAAAGCATCTGAATAACGGCCGTTTACAAAACCAACAATAATGAACTGATTGTAAATTATGAAAGGAAAATCACGTGACGCTAGTGAATTATTTCACCAAACGCTCATGCGTGATTAATCTTGGAAAATGTATGCTCTTTTTGAACTACGTTTCCTGAGCAACAAACGCCTCCGCTAGCTCGCGGCAGGTTGTGATCCATACATCTGGGAAAGTGCGGGCATAAGCAATAAACTCACGTAGTGTTGCTAAACGAATTGGGCGGCCACTGATTTGGGGATGCATCACAATGGTTGCTGCTCCGCCCCATGCATAAAGCTCTTTGAAAGTGTCTTGCCAAATGGAAAGCACCGCTTGTTTGGGAAACAAGGTCTTGGCTTCTTTCATGCTAACACTGCCAAATGCCCAATCATCAAGCTCTGGCTGTTCAGGAATTTCAACGGGGCCGGGTGAGCCGTCAGCAAGTTGATGACGGTAAGGAACATAATCATCTTTATAGGAACTGTTGTACAAAAAGCCACGCTCTTTAAGTAATCGGAGAGCTAAGTCGGAAGGGACACCATCTGGGGGACGATATCCTACAGGACGAACACCTACGACTTTTTCTAAAGCTTCGAGACCCATATCGAGTTCTCGCTCAACCATGTCAGGATCGATAGGGTCTGGGGCGTCATGCGTGTAGCCGTGATGAGCTAGCTCATGGCCTTCTTGAAGAATCGTTTCGATGAGTTGCGGATATTTTTCAGCGGTCCAGCCAGGCACAAAAAAAGTAGCCGGTAGATTTTCAGCGCGAAGCAGCTCAAGTATTTTGGGAACACCGACTTTTGCACCATATTTTCCATAGGACAAGACGGTGGGGAGCTCGTGATGGCGAGGATTGTTTGCCAGCCAAAGCGACTCCGCATCAAAATCAAATGTCAGACAAAGGGCGCATTTTTTATTGTGAAGATAGTTCATAAGTTTACCTAAATAGTTAGTCTTGGTTCGTAGTTGGCTGCATAGCGTAGGGTGGTTAATGAAACGGCCGTTCCCTTAACAGGCTTGAAACCAGGGCTGAGGTCGTCATGAGCTTGGGCGTTGTGCCAATCGATGATTAATTCCATTTTGGGAGATACAAAATTGGCACAGCGGGTACATTGATAAAACGTTTTATTTTTTTGAAAGTTGATTTGTTTAGCGGATAGATCAATTTCGATGGGTTCGTTTTCTTTGTTTGGGCGTAGCTTCACAAGTAGGCGGGCGAACGTGTTGTTTTTTCAATGGAGGGCAACGGCCGTTTCACAATATCTAAAATTTGCTCAATTTGACCCCAACCTGCGTCGGATAGCACCCACATGCCAGGCATAATGATGTCTGGTTCAGGAATGTTTGGGATTTGGGAACGACGGGTAGTCGCTGATGACTTTGGATTACCGAATTTAGATTTAGGATGGCTACTTTTGGTGGTAAGGATGAGTTTATCGAGACCGGGAAAATCTGTAGCTGGGTTTGAAATTTCTGTAATGGATTGCCAAAATGTATGCGTTTCTTCTGTTATGTTAAGCTGCTGCTGCAGATTTTGGTGAAACACGGCCGTTAAAAATTCCAAAACACGCTGGGCTATGGCTTTTTGTTGATTTGGGGAGATGTTCCACCATGTGTCAAAGTAGCGATGGAGTTGGTAGGCATCAACGGCCGTTACAAATTGATGCATCGCTTCTGCTTTCCATTCAGACGGTGGTGTGATGATTAATTGCTGTAGCTTGGGTAGGGTAGCTAGCACATCATAATGGCGTGCCTCAGCTAAAAATTGGGAGCGCTTTTCCCCTTTGATGAGGTGCAGAAAACAATCCCGTTTGCTGCGGGTAAGCGCTACATAAAATAGCCGACGTTCTTCCGCCAATAGCTGCTGGGCTTCTTTTTTATCAGCAGGACGCTCGTTGACAAAGGGCAACACACCCTGATTGCACTGTGGAATGATGACGACCTGCCACTCAAGCCCCTTGGATTGATGGATGGTAGACACTGAAAGCAGATCATATTCTCCCTGAGCTTGTCCCACTTTCTTTTGAGCCAGTTGGCGAATGTGCTGTAGAAATTCAGTCAGGTTGGTTTTGAGCTTGCCGGCATAGTTGATAAAGGTGCCCACGCTAATGGCTCGCC
>JANQSK010000153.1 GCA_028284105.1 Anaerolineae bacterium | reverse complement strand
GGATGGCTGTACCAGGCATATCGGATCCGGAAGGACATCTGCTTTCCAGAGTACGCTCCGTTGTAAGTGAGACAATTCCTATTTTGGTGCAGCTTAATATGCATGCAAATGTCTCACAACAAATGGCTGAGGTGGCTAATGTGCTTGTCGGTGGTGAAACGTTCCCTGAAATTGACCTCGCGGCTCGTGGGCGTGAATGTGCTGAAATTTTGGTAGACATTCATTCAGAATATGTACGACCGACCACGGGGCTTTATCAAATTCCAATGATTTGGGGAGAGAACCAAATCACGGCCGTTTCCCCCATGAGTGAAGCGATCGCCTATATGCACGAAATTGAAAACAGACCTGGCGTTCTCAAAGCTTCAATTGCATTAGGCAACCCCTTCGCAGATGTTCCCGAGATGGGTGCTTCAGCCTATGTGGTTACCGAAGGAAATGCCTCTCTGGCGCAGCAATATGCCAAAGAGTTAGGAATCTATTGCACTGTACGTCGACATGATTGGCATGATTTATCACAAGCGACAACAGAATCCCTTTCACTACTCAGTGAGCATGGTCAAAATATTAATTTAAACACCATGACCTATCAAAATTTAGGGCGTGCTCTCTACCCATTTGATGAAATCTAATAAATTCCGCACCGGCGTTAAAAAGAAGCGCCTCGATTTGATTGAGGATGAGGAAAACGGCCGTTTTCAAAATCTCACCCCTTTTCAAATTGCCATTTTGTATTTGCTTGGCTCTGTCTTACTGATTCCCATCTTGTTTGTTGTTCTTACTCCTGAAGGAGGCAGCGTTGTACTTGCTATTGCCGGATTTGGGATGATGGAACGGGTTTATGACCACTATAAAAAGCAATTTAGAGCCGATTGGCAAGCCAAGATGGTCACTGGCATCGTGTTAATTTTAGCCTTTGGGATAGCAACAGGGTTAATGGTCTTGATGATGACCCCCATTTGCCGCTGGCTCTTTATTCAAGAAACGATAGAAATCCAATTTTTAAATCGTGAACTGATTTATGGTTTGGCGCTTTGTTATGAAATTCAAGTAGATTATGTCACGCTTGGGTTTGGCGCGTATGTCCATTATTTATTGATGGCAACATTTTATTTGATTTGGATTATTTTGAGCGCCCCATTTAAATGGATTGGTCATCTACGACGGAATTATTAAGGGTTTAGAAATGGCGCAACGGCCGTTTCTACAGCCTCACCCCAACTATCTTCACTGCGAACTTCAAAAGGCACGTTGTGCTTTGTAAGCAAACTAATGGCCTTTTCTTTTACCCCATGATAAGTGGCTTCACTTTGAATGGCTAAATTCAATAGAGAAACGGCCGTTTCCTTATCCTCGTCAAAACAAGCGACACCCATTCCCACAATCGCCTCAAAAAATAACGGCCGTGTTTGATGTGCGAAGCTAATTTGAATGGCTTTCTTGAACGACTGCCTTGCTTCAGATGGTTTCTCCATCCTGTGATAAATCCAACCCGCTCGGCAAAGGGATTCCACCTGCTCTCGCCAAATTTGCCCTTCTTCAAACAAAGTCTGTGCTGCTTGACTCTGGTTTAATGCATCATCGAGTTGCCCAAGATATGAGAAAGCGGCACTTTTATAGAGATGGAAATAGCCTACATCAATCAGCTCGTTGGCAATATTAGCTTCAATTTGCGTGTCGTATACATGGTGTAGCTCAGAGGGTTGAATCGTATTTAGCTGTTTATGAACAAGTAGCGTTCGATACAAAAGTGAGTAGTGGGGCCGAGGTGCATTTCCTTGATAGATTGCATCAAAAAGGCCAGCTGCTTCATGGTATGCTGACTCGGCCTCTTCTAATTGGCCTAACGCCATGGCCATATTGCCCAAAGTAACACTGTTTAATAGACGCCATTCTGTGTTCATATCGGCTTGAATTGATAAGCTCTTATGAATCAGTTCTTGGCTTTGTTGAAACTTTCCTAAATGATGACCTAACAAGGTACCCTGGAAACTTAAAGCGCGTGAATAATCTAACTGCTCCCCTAGAGAGCGGTAAATTTCAACCGCCTCAGCCAAATAAACGGCTGCTTCTTCTGGAAGTGACCAGCTGCTTAAATTAAGTAATTCAACGGCCACTTCATAGGCATCACCTGCTTCTCGAAACAAGGCTAGGCTTTGGGTGAGACCGGCTAAAACATCGTCCCGATTGTTGGACATGAGGCTTAAACCGCGAATAGCCAGAGCCGTTTCCCAATGACGATTGCTCTTTTCTAAAATGGGCTTGATCTGTTTGATAAGAGCTATTGCTTCATCCGTCTGTTTTACAGCAAACAAAAACCGCGATTGGTGCAGTCGAAAACAGGCTGTTATCGAGGTGAGTGGTGCATTTGGGGGAATCAGGCTGAAAAAATTTAGACCATCACTGTATAAATTTTGTTCTCGGAAGTAAATGGCTAAGGGTTTTGCTGCATTTAAGAAAACGGCCGTTTCTCCGGTATCAATAGAACGCTGCCAGCCAATCTGAATATTGTTGAGTTCTAATCCAATATGTTTTAGCGTTTCTAGCTGTTGAGCATTTTTTAAATGAGGTTCAATATCGACAAGCCACTGAGCAAAATGCTGGCTGTGGCTATAAAAAACAGCTGATTTGTGCTCAGGGTCACCATCAAGCTTTGATTCTGCATATTGGCGAATGAGTTCGTGGATGCCAAATCGTGGATCATCAAATTGAGTAGGCAAAATACGAAGTAGAGATTTATCCGATAAGGATAATAGCTGCTCAATGTCAGCCCCTGCAATTTTTTCAGCGGCTGTCAAGGGGATGCCGCCACGAAACGCAGATAAGGCAGCCAAGATATGTTGTTCATTATCCGATAGAAGTTGCCATGATTGATCGAGAACGGCCGTTAAATTTTGATGCCGCGATTGTTCACGAGAACGTCCTTTAAGAAGATCCAACTGACCCATGACTTTGTCCGCAATTTGGGCTATGGAATAGATTCTCAGCCAAGATGCGGCAAGCTCGATACCTAACGGCATGCCCTCAACCCATTGACAGATTTTATGCACATCCTTTTTGCTCTCATCAGAGAGTTCAAATTGGGGTTGGAGGCGTTTCGCTGTTTGAATAAAGAAGTTGCCTGCTTCGCTCGATTCATCATCAAACGAAAACCCTTCCAAGAAAAACGGCCGTTCCCATCGAGACTGGATGCGTTCCCTTGAAGTGATTATCAGTTTTAATGCCGGACAGTGTGTTAGCAGATCAACGATAGGTTCCAATTGGGGCAAAAGATGTTCTGCATTATCTAAAACAAGCAACAGCTCTTTGTCCTTGAGCTGCTCGATGAGAAATGGAGACGCTGCCTGATCACTTTGTGGTGTTGAAGTGAGCTTAACGGCCGTTAATTGGACAATGAGCGCCGACAGTAAATTGTCCGTCGGTGCAAAATTGGAAAGGGGTAAGAAGACAGCTCCCTCCAAAAAATGGGTGTGAACAAGAGAGCTGAGTTCGAGCGATACTCTTGTTTTACCGATACCGCCTGGCCCAATAATGCTCAACAAGCGACAAGCAGGCTCCATCAAATCCACTTTCATTTGGCTTATTTCGGTTTGACGGCCAAAAAAGGGCGTCGGTTGGCTGGGGAGATTGTGTAAGTTGCGTTTACGGAGGGATTCAATACGCTGAAAAACGGCCGTTGTTTCCGCCATCGGTTCTACACCCAACTCGTCATGCAAAATGGTTTTGCACATTTGGTATTGCGCGAGGGCTTTGCTGTATTGTCGTTGCCGAGCCAAGACGAGCATGAGCTGCCGATGCATTTCTTCATGCCAAGGCTCAATCGATAAGATTTTGCGCAAACGCCCCTCAGCTTTGTTCCAAGATTGATGTTGCAGATCATCTTGAACCAATCGCGAAAGCATATCTAAATATTTCAGACGGAAGGTTTCACGCTGTTCACGCAGCCAGCTTTCAAACGCTTCACTTTCGGCCACCAATCCAGCTAACAAATCCGTTTGATAAAGGTCAGTTGCCTTTGATAAACTGTCTATGTCCACTTGCTGAAATGCCGATTCAAACTGGGCAACATCAAGGTGATAAGGCTCATCTTGTTTGAAGGTAACCGTTTTTCGAGTGACTTCTAGATAGTCAGGAAGTACTTTTTGAAGATTGTGGAGTGCTTGTCGGAGATTGGCTTTGGCACGGTCATCTGGCATTTCTGACCATAGCAAGGTGGCGAGGGCTTCTCTGCTATGTGTTCCTTCTTGCATGACGAGGTAAGCAAACAAGCCCAGCACTTTTTCTGAGACAAATCCTTGAACGGGTTGTTGATTTAGCCGCACAAACGGCCGTTTGAAGAATGTGAGTTCAAGCATTCTATCTATTTTAGCAAACCTAAGTGCGACAGAAAGTAAATTTCACTAGGAGATAAGATGGCTTTTCTAAACTTTTAACGCATCCTCACCCAAAATCTTGTCGAGGGTTTCAAGGAAGAAATCTGCATCTTGGTGATTAAACGGCATTGGCGGACGGATTTTAATCACATTGTAGAAAGGCCCCTCTGTACCGGTAAGGATGCCGTGCTCACGCAGGCGATTCACCACGTAGCTTGTTTCTTGGGTTGCTGGTTCTAA
>JANQSK010000132.1 GCA_028284105.1 Anaerolineae bacterium | reverse complement strand
AATCGCGACGGACCTGTTTCAAAAAGGGAAATTGTTTACTGTTCTGGCGAAGGATGGAGATATACCTGTTGGCGTTTTGACGCTCCACGAATGTGCTGCCATTTATGCGGGGGGCATCTTTGGTGAGATTTCGGAGCTATATGTTGTACCTGAATATCGCTCCAAGAAAGTTGGGCAGATTATGTTAGAAACGGCCGTTTCGCACGGAAAAACCCTCGGCTGGAAGCGGCTCGAAGTGGGCTCACCACCGCCTAACCAGTGGCCACGAACAGTTGCCTTTTATGAAAAAAACGACTTTGTCGCCACAGGTACAAGATTGCGGCGCCTTATCACTTAATACACCAGTTCAATGGAAATACGATGATTAGGAAATATGGGAATTTGGGGAATTACGTAAATAAAATTCCGTAATTCTCGAAGTTCCTGATCATTTTTTGAAAACTTTCTCAACCCCAAAGAGTAAACAAAGTCATTATGATCTCAAGAAAAATTCAAAAAGAGTATCAAGTCATTATTGTAGGCGGTGGACCAGTTGGAGTCGCATTGTCGATCGATCTTGGCCTCCGCGGCATTCACTGCGCTGTCATCGAGAAGTACGAGAACCCGCAACCTATTCCCAAAGGGCAAAACCTTACCCAGCGCACAATGGAGCATTTTTATTTTTGGGGCATTGAAGAAGAGCTGCGCGCCGCCCGCACCATGCCCCGCGACTTTCCCATTGGTGGCATGACCACATACGGCACGTTGATCAGCGATTATGCTTTTCCATGGCTAAAACGGGAGCTGGTACGGCCGTATTATTTCACCGACAATGAGCGACTTCCCCAATACGCTACTGAACGAGTGCTACGTGAAAAGATGGCTACGGTGCCCACAGTAGATGCGTATTTTGGCTATACGGCCGTGTCTGTTACCCAAACCGAAACTTCAGCCATCGTTATGGCGGAACAGCGACATGGAGAGGGTGTGCTAGAGCTGTCTGCTGACTATGTTGTGGGCTGTGATGGAAGTCGCTCAGTCGTGCGTCAGCAGGCTAGCATTACACAAGCGTTGTCTGATCATGACAAGCTGATGGTGTTACTGGTCTTTCGCTCGGCAGAACTGCATGACCTAGTTTCGGAACGATATCCAGGGAAATCATTTTTCAAGGTGCTGCATCCCGATTATGAAGGATATTGGCGCTTTTTCGGCCGTGTTGATCCTCACAGCTGGTTTTTCCACTGCCCCGTTCCCCCAGACACAACAGAGGAAAACACCGATCTCAAAGCGCTCATTCAAGAAGCGGCAGGTGCTGAGTTTACTGTGGATCTTGAGCACATCGGCTTTTGGGATTTGCGTTTTGCCGTGGCCGAGACGTATCGAAACGGCCGTGTTTTTATCGCGGGCGACGCCTGCCACAGTCATCCTCCATACGGCGGCTACGGCATCAACATGGGGTTTGAAGATGCTCGCAACTTAGGCTGGAAACTCGCGGCGAAACTGCAGGGTTGGGGCAACGACGCTTTGCTTGACTCTTACAGCTTGGAACGACAACCCGTGTTTGCAACGCTAGCTGAACAGTTTATTGCCCATTCAATCGAGGTAGATCGTCAATTTGTAGCCACTTACAATCCAACTGTTGATGAAGCCGCTTTTAAACAAGCTTGGCAATCGGAGCAAGTCGAAGCAACAAATGATATTGATAAGTTTGAACCAAACTATGAAGGCTCCCCCATTGTGGCTGGTCCAGCTAATGGGGTTTGCACGGCGATTGGCTCACACCAATTTGCGGCACGGCCAGGACATCACCTTACCCCGTTAACACTATCAAATGGCCAAAATGTGTATGAACAGCTTGGGGATGGGTTTTCACTGTTGGCTTTTGGTTTAAATGATGAAGAAATTCAGACAGTTGAGGAACAGATCAGCAATTTATCATTTCCATTGAAAATTATACTGGACAGCTTAGATGAAGAGCGCTTACGAGCTGAATCAAAGCTCATTCTGGTGCGTCCAGACCATTTTATCATGTGGGCTGGAAATTCAATTTCAACCTTGAAAGAGATTTTATTAAAAATTTGAAAATTAAGGTTGGGATGAGTCTTTGATTTTGGTGACTACTTTGGCGCAACGGCCGTATCTCGCTCAACAAACGAATAGGGTAGGCTCACATGTTGGGTCGGCAAATCAGGATTGTCAAAACGATTGAGTAATAATTCGGCTGATTGTCGCCCCACTTCATATACAGGCACAACCACCCCGGTTAAACGCGGCGTTTCTCGTTGCACAAGCGCCTGATAATCAAAAGTCACCAATGAGATATCTTCTGGCACCCTTAACCCTTTCTGTTGACAAAAATCGAGCACGGCAAATGCCACGACATCATTCAATGCAAAAATAGCCGTTGGCGGGATAGATAAAGCCATCAACTGCCCCATCGCCGCCTTAATTTGATCGGGCTTCACATCCGTTTCAACAATGAGCTCAGGGCGGAGTGGAAGGTCATTTTGAAATAAGCTCTCTTGATATCCAAAAAGGCGGTCGAGTGCAGCAGCTTGAGTATTCCGGGCACCAATATAGGCAATATCACGATGCCCAAGTTTAATCAGGTAATTTACAAGTTCACGAGTGCCCGTCTGAGCACGATAGGAGACCTGATCAATTCGCTCATCATCTGCATGATAACCGCTAATAACAATCGGCACATTACTTGCGCGCAAAGCAATCATGGCGCGTTCAAGCTCACGAGTAATCCCGTAAAAAGATGGAACAAGAATAAAGCCGCTTACGCCTCGACGGCGAAGCTGTCCTAATAACGTAATTGTTTGGTCGGGATCACCATCCGTGCTGGCAGTAATGGCAATGTATCCAGCCTCTCGCAATTTATCCTCAATCCCACGCGCCACGTTGGCATTAAATGGATAACGAATATCAGGTGCTAACAGACCTACCATTTGGGTCTTTCCACCAGCAAGCCCTTGCGCAAACACATTGGGCTGGTAGTTCAGCTCTTTTGCAGCTGCCAGAATCCGCTCAAGCGTTTCCGCATTGACTTTATGAGGTTTATTGAATGCATAGGAGACGGTTGATTTCGCAACTTGAGCTCGTTCTGCAACATCTTTGATGGTAGCCATAGTGATACATTCCCTAACTGTTATGGTAGCTGTAAATCAAAATGGCTTCAAATCCGTGTTTTTTAGTGCGTAATGCGTAGGGCTCAGAACCAAGCATTTACGCACTAAGCACTACGAAATATCTGCCAACTACTTTTTCAATGACATAACAAAATAGATGCCTCAATTACTGTGTTTATTTTTGACAGATTATTGGCCTAATGATATTATCGAACCGGTTCGATAATAGTTTACAGGAAAGTGGTTTTGAAAAAACAATCCCGCAACATTCTTTTTATTATGTGTGACCAGCTCCGAGCTGATTATCTTTCCTGCTACGGCCATCCCCACCTCCAAACACCTCACATCGATCGGCTAGCCAAAATGGGCGTTCGATTCACCCAAGCCTTTGTGCAATCCCCCGTTTGTGGCCCCTCTCGCATGTCAATTTACACGGGACGCTACATGTCAACGCATGGGGCTACACTCAACTATGCGCCATTGCCGCTCAGTGAAATGACGTTGGGTGATTATTTAGAGCCATTGGGAATCAAAACGGCCGTTTCTGGCAAAACCCATATCGTTCCAAACAACGCTGAACTGGATCGACTCCAAATCCCCTCTGGGAAGCGAGCCAAGCTTGAAGAGGGCAGCTTCGAGCCCTACTTTAGAGATGACGGTGTTCATCCTGATGTCAACCCCGATCGGTTTGCAGATTACAACACCTTTTTAAGAGAACAAGGTCTTAATGGACCAAACCCATGGCATCAAAATGCCAATGGCACTGTTGACGAATCAGGCGACTGGGCAAGCGGTTGGTTTATGGAAAATAGCGATCAACCCGCTAATATTTCGGCTGAACTTTCCGAAACGGCCGTTACCACCTCCCAAGCCATCAACTTCATCAATGAAGCAACTGAAAATAATGAGCAATGGTGCCTCCATCTCAGCTACATCAAACCCCACTGGCCCTTTATGGCGCCCGAACCCTACAACAGCTTGTATGGTCCTGAGCATGTTTTGCCACCAAATCGCAGACCTGAAGAAAAAGAAAATCCACACCCCGTACTTGAAGCCTTTATGCAGCATCAGGATAGTGTTGTATACGGTCAGCCTGGCGTTCGTGAACGCGTGATCCCCACCTACATGGGGCTCATTAAGCAGATCGACGATGAAATCGGCCGTTTGCTAGCTTATT